>NZ_LSJW01000080.1:0-2030 GCF_001557335.1 Microbacterium sp. CCH5-D1 | reverse complement strand
ATCGTCGGCAGCCCCGAGGAGCGGCTCCGGCTACTGCTCGAGGCGAGCCGGGGCTGACCAGCCCCAACCCCCGTGCGGCGAGGGCGCTCACTCACAGACCCGGTCTCGACCTCCAGCACGAGCGGCCGAGGAACCAGAACGGCCGATGGGACATGATCTCTCATGTCCCATCGGCCGTCTTCACGGTGGACCTAAGGGGATTCGAACCCCTGACCTCCTCGATGCGAACGAGGCGCGCTACCAACTGCGCCATAGGCCCGTGAACAGGTTCTACGCTATCACGACGAGAGGGCCGCTCGCGTCGCAGACCGTCATCCTGCGGCTCGACGGGAGAGCAGTTCGCGCACGTGGGCCTCGATCTCGGCGTCGTCGACGAACCCCATCCGCGCGTACGGCGACGACGCGGCCGGCAGGGCCACCGGCGGCTCCGGTGCCATCTGCTCCGCCCGCTCGCGCAGTGCGGCGACTCGCGCGGCCTTGCGGCGCGCCTCCTGGGCGTCCAGCTGAGCCTGCGCGACCTGCGCGCGGGACCCCGCCACGGATGCCATCGGCTCGGGCAGCGGACGCGGCGTCCACGTCGCTCGGCCCTGGTCGTGAAGCTCGGGGGTCACACGCGGAGCAACAGGGGTGGCCACGACGTGGGCGGCGCGCGCGGCACGGTTCGCGACCGCGGCCATGCGCTGCAGAGCGACACCGGCGACGACGACCACCGCACCACCGACCCAGATCAGAGCAGATCCGCCGGCAGCCAGCAGCTGCCACACGCCCAGCCCGGCGACGATGAGCCCGACCAGCAGGCTGCTGGTCGCGAGGATACGCACACGTCTGCGCGCGCGCGCCCGACGGATCACAGGGTCGGCCCTGGTGGCCGCGAGTTCCTGCCGCAGAGCCTCGAGCGCGGCGGCCTCCCGCTCCGACTGCACCCTCTTCGCCAGCTTCTGCTGAGCGAGCGCGGTGCGGGCGTTCAGCTCGACGCGGACCTCCCCCGGCGTCTCGCTCGTCTCGGCGAGCACGCGCAGCGCCTGGTTCAGTCGCACGGCGTTGCGTTCGGCGGCGTTGTACTGGAACCGGCCTCGCCACGACGGCAGCAGATAGAGCATCCACAAGAGCACGGCGACGAGCACGATCACTCCTCCGCTCAGCACCGGCCCGTCCATACCGACAACGCTAAGGGCTGGGAGCGGGCAGCGCCGTGCAGACGGGCGCGTGTCGCGGCGTGTTCGTCCGGATCCGCTGTCCGGACGGGTGTTTCAGGACGATATGCGGTCGGCCGGCGGCACCGTCGCGGCGTCGGGAGGCACCTGGCCGCTGAGCCACCGCGCCAGCACACCCTGCGGCACGTCTTCCGTGGTCAGGGCGAATGCGTAGTGGTCGCGCCAGTCCCCGTCGATGTGGATGTAGCGCCGCCGCAATCCCTCGTACCGGAACCCGAGCTTCTGGACGATGCGCAGGCTCGCGGCGTTCTCCGGACGGATGCAGATCTCCATGCGGTGCAGGCCGTACTCGGTGAAGCACGCATCGGTGGCCATCGCGACCGCGGTCGGGGTGATCCCGCGACCGGCGAACCGCTCGCTCACCCAGTACCCGATCGTGGCAGAGCACAGCGAGCCCCGAGAGACTCCCCATACGTTGAGCTGCCCCGCGATCTCGCCGTCGTACTCCATGACGAAGGGGTAGCCGGAGCCGTCACGGTACTGCTGGAGCAGGCGTCGGATGCTGAGCCTCATGTCGAAGGACACCGATCCGTACGGGACGGTCGCCTCCCACGGCTGAAGCCATGACCTGTTGGCGAGCAGCTCATGCTGCAGAGGCCGCGCATCCTTCGTTCGGACGAGCCGCAGCTCTATCGGGCCGTGTCGCATCCCCGTCGCCAGATCCATGCCGCACCGACGCCCGCGAAGCCGCCTAGAGGCGTTCCGCGAACTCCTTGAGCCAGGGGCGCAGCTCCGAACCGAGGTCGTCGCGGTCTGCCGCGAGCTGGACGATCGCCTTGATGTAGTCGACGCGGTCGCCCGTGTCGTAGCGGCGAC
>NZ_LSJW01000079.1:0-8150 GCF_001557335.1 Microbacterium sp. CCH5-D1 | reverse complement strand
GCTCGCCGGAGCCGCCACCCTCACGCGAGGGCCCGGAGGGAGATGCAGTTCACACGACGTCGCCCACGTCTCCCCCGGCTCCGCCTCGTCGATGCGCGCCCGGGTGAGTCGGAACACCCCGTAGGGCAGCACCGCTACGGCGACCCCGAGCTCGATCGCCTCGGCGACCAGTTCCCGCTCCGACGTCTCCTCGAGCCAGCGTCCGCCGTCGAGGTCCGCCGACTCGACACCCGGATCGACCACGGCGACGCGACCGGTGAGATCCGGCAGGAGCGCGGCCAGAGGAGCGGCGTCAGGATCGGTCACCACATCCGCCGCATCGAAGCCGGGGCCCTCATCGACGCCGACCGTGGCGAGCACGTGCTCTGTCATCTCGACGAGCGGCAGCAGTGTCGCGGCGTCGAAGATCGCCTGCTCGCCCGCGACCCTCTCACGCGCGTAGTCGTTGTCCCCGTCGATCTCCAGCTGACGCCACCCGCTCGCGACCAGCAGGGCAGCACGCAGCACCACGAGCGGCCAGACCGCTCTCGCCTCCGTGTCGCTCAGCGGCGCATGGCGATGGAACGCGGCGACCGTCTCGAGCACCCGAAACGGCCGCTCGGGCTCGTGATGCAGCATCGATGCCGCGCACACCGCCAGCTCGGCGACGCGCCAGCCGAGCCCGAGGTCGCCGAGATCGAGCACCGTGCGCGGGTGCAGCCGTGCGTCGTCGCCGCGCTCCCCCATCACGTTGTCGTCCGTGAGGTCGCCGTGGATCGCCTGCACGGGGAGCCGGTCGGCCAGGAGTTCGACGGCGGCATGCGCCTTGGCCGCGGCGCGCAGCACCCGTCCCCGGAGCGTGGCATCGGCGATCGACGGCGCGAGCGCATCGATCTGCTCGTACGCGACGCGCATGTCCCACATCTGCCGACGGTCGAGGCCGGGATGATCGAGCGCCGACAGCGCGTTCACGGATGCGGCGGCCAGCGCCCCGAACTCCGCGAGCACGACGGGCGCGAGGTACCCGGCATCCACCATCGGCTCGCCCGACGCGAACTCGCTGCGCCGCGCGGCGAAGCCGTTCCAGCGCTGGGTGAGCGCGCCGTCGAGCCCCGGGAGGACCGCCGGGACCTCGACGCCTGCGTCACGGTAGGCGTCGAGCGCGACGTGCTGCGCCTCGCGCTCGTCATCGCCGAACACCGGGTTGTCGATCCGCAGCACGCTCTTCGCCCCGTCCTGCGTGGTGAGCAGGAAGTTCCGATCCTGGTTGCTGCCCAGCTCCTCCGCGGTCGCCGCGATCCCCCAGCAGTCGAGGGCGATACGCGCGGCGTCGGCCGTGCTGACGGCGGGGCGGACCAGGCCCACGTCGCCCGTCATGCGTGGGACTGCCCGCGGTGCGCGTCGAGGCTCACATCCTGCGCATGCCGTGCCAGCGAGCTGCCGTAGCGCTCCGTCAGCTGCACCATCAGGTCGGGGGTGTCCCGGTCGACCCCGAAGACGTGCCCGGGGAAGTCGAGGTCGGGCTGCGCCGCCGCGATCTCCTCCTCCCGGTCGGGCGAGAACAGCTGCACCGGATCGCCGACAGCCACCCAGCCGATCGGCACGACGGTGCCCTCAGGCAGCACCGCGCGGCGGAGCACGATCGCATTGACGCGCACCTCGCAGCGCGATCCGATCAGAGAGCCGTTGAACACCCGCGACCCCGAGGCGAGGAACGTCTCCTCCCCCACGGTCGCACCGGCGATGCTCGACAGCGTGCCGATCAGGGTGTGCGATCCGATGTGCACCGCGTTCGCCGCAGTCGCCCGGATGAGCGCGTTCTCCATGACGATGACGTGCTCACCGAGGGTGATCGCGCCTCCCTCGGCGGTGATCACGGCGCCGTGCAGCACCTGGCAGCCCGGCCCGATCTCCACGTCTCCGGAGACGACGGCGGTGGGGGCGATGACGGCGGTGTCATGGATGCGGGGGCGAGCCCCGAGGTGCTCGTACAACATGCGGCCAGACTAGTACCGCCGCCCGGGGCCCCGCGCTACTCGGCCTTGACCGGTTCGGGGAAGATCGCCGTGAACAGCTGTCCGACCCACTCGAGCAGTTGCGCATCGGGCAGGGGTTCGAGCCCCACGCCGACTGCAGCAGGGACCGTGGGCATCGGCACGACCAGAGCCTCTCCCCCGGAGACGAGCTTCGCCTTCGGGTACAGACGCTGCAGCCGCACCTTGATCGAGTCCTCGAGCCGCGCGGGCGCGATGCGCAGGTTCGACCCCATCACCACGACGTCCGTCAGCCCCGCCCGTGCCGCACGACGACGAAGGCGCGAGACGGCCAGCAGCCCTTCGACCTCTTCCGGCGGAGTGCCGTAGCGGTCGACGAGCTCTTCGACGACGAGGTCGATGGCATCGTCCTTCGCGGTCGCAGCGGATGCGGCGGAGAGCTTCTGGTACGCCTCGAGGCGCAGCCGCTCACTGTCGATGTAGTACTCGGGGATGCGCGCGTCGAGGGGCAGCTCGAGCCGCAGCTCCTGCCCGGTCTCGACCTCGTCGCCGCGGAAGGTCGCCACGGCCTCGCCGATCATGCGCAGGTACAGGTCGAAGCCCACGCCGGCGATATGACCGGCCTGCTCGGCACCGAGCATGTTGCCCGCACCACGCAGCTCGAGGTCCTTGAGCGCGACCTGCATCCCCGAGCCGAGTTCGTTGTTGACCGCGATCGTCTGCAGACGGTCGGCGGCAGTCTCGCTCAGCGGCTTCATCTCGTCGTACAGGAAATAGGCGTAGGCGCGCTCTCGCCCACGACCGACGCGGCCGCGCAGCTGGTGCAGCTGGCTGAGTCCGTACTTGTCAGCGCGGTCGATGATGATCGTGTTCGCGTTCGCGATGTCGAGTCCGGTCTCGATGATGGTCGTCGACACGAGCACGTCGAACTTGCGCTCCCAGAAGTCGTCGACGACCTGTTCGAGCTGGTGCTCGGCCATCTGACCGTGTGCGACCGCGATCCTGGCCTCCGGCACCAGTTCGGCCAGCTCGCTCGCGACCCGCTGGATCGACTGCACCCGGTTGTGCACGAAGAACACCTGGCCTTCGCGCAGGATCTCGCGTCGGATCGCCGCCGCCATCTGCTTGTCGCTGCGGGGACCGACGAACGAGAGGATCGGATGCCGGTCCTCCGGTGGCGTCGCCAGGGTCGACATCTCGCGGATGCCGGTGACCGCCATCTCCAGTGTGCGCGGAATCGGGGTCGCGCTCATAGCGAGGATGTCGACGTTCGTCTTCATCTTCTTGAGCGCGTCCTTGTGCTCGACGCCGAAGCGCTGCTCCTCGTCGATGATCATCAGGCCCAGGTCCTTGAAGATCACCTGATCGGTGAGGATGCGGTGGGTGCCGATCACCATGTCGACCGAGCCCTCCAGCAGGCCCTGCAGGGTGAGGCGCGCCTCCTTGTCGGTCTGGAAGCGCGACAGCGGCCGCACCTTCACCGGGAAGCCCGCGAAGCGCTCCGTGAACGTCTCCAGGTGCTGCTTCACGAGCAGCGTCGTCGGCACGAGCATGGCGACCTGCTTGCCGTCCTGGATCGCCTTGAACGCGGCACGGACGGCGACCTCGGTCTTGCCGAAGCCCACATCGCCCGAGAGCAGACGGTCCATCGGGATCGGCCGCTCCATGTCGGCCTTGATCTCGTCGATGGTCTGCAACTGGTCCTGGGTCTCGGCGAACGGGAAGGCTTCTTCCAGTTCGCGCTGCCACGGGGTGTCGGGGCCGAACGCATGGCCCTTCGCGCTCATCCGGGCGGAGTAGAGCTTCACGAGCTCGACGGCGATGTCGCGGACGGCCTTGCGTGCTTTGCCCTTGGCCTGCGACCAGTCGCTGCCGCCCATCTTCGAGAGCGTGGGGGCCTCGCCACCGACGTACTTCGAGAGCAGGTCGAGCTGATCCGTCGGAACGAACAGCTTGTCGCCGGGGTACCCGCGCTTGGAGGGCGCGTACTCGAGCACGAGGTAGTCGCGGATCGACTTCGTGGCGTTGCGTCCGCCGGTGGACACCTCGCGCTTGGTCATCTCGACGAAGCGGCCGATGCCGTGGGTGGCGTGCACCACGAAGTCGCCCTGCTTGAGCTGCAGCGGGTCGACCACGTTCTTGCGGCGCGATGCGAGCTTCTTGACCACGCGCTGGTCGCCGCCGATCGTGCGGCCGTAGAACTCGTTGTCGGTGAGGACCGCGAGCTTCGCCTCCGCCACCTGGAAGCCGGCTTCCACGGACCCGGTGACCAGCGTCGCGACGCCGCCCTCCGGTGCATCGCCGAGCGTCTCGACCACTCGGGCGGCCAGGCCGCGGTCGGCGAGCACGTCGCGTGCGCGGTCGACCAGACCGCCACCCGCCGCGATCACGACGACGCGCCACCCGTCGGTCAGCTTCGCCTCGACGAAGGAGATCGCGCCGTCGACGTTGCCGTGGAAGGACGGGATGACGGCGGCGCCGAGGTTCGTGGCGTCCGCGTCGCCCTCGCCGAGCCCGGCTCCGAACGGGCTGAGCCGCCACCACACGCCGTCCCGATCCCGCACGACCTCGCGCAGCTCGGCGATCGTCAGGAAGTCGCCGGCACCGAGGTCGATGGGAGCCGACGCCCCCGAGGTCGCGGCGCTCCACGCGGCATCGAGGAACTCACGATTCGTGTCGCCGAGGGTGATGGCACGCGCACTCGAACGCTCCGGGTCGATGATCGCCGTGGCGCTGCCGACGGGCAGGTACTCGGCCAGCGACTTCAGCGGCCCTGCGACGGCGGGGAGCAACGACTCCATGCCCTCGACCGGGATGCCCTCGGCCATCTTCTCGAGCATTCCCGAGATCGCGGGGAAGCCTCCGACCAGGGCACGGGCACGATCTCGGACCTCGGCGGTGAGCAGCAGCTCGCGGGTGGGAGGCAGATCGACACCGGTGACGTCGCCGGGCAACGAGCGCTGATCGGCGACCGAGAACGCGCGGATCTGATCGATCTCGTCGCCGAAGAACTCGACGCGATACGGATGCTCCGACGTCGGAGGGAAGACGTCGAGGATGCCGCCGCGCACCGCGAACTCTCCGCGACGGGACACCATGTCGACGCGCGAGTAAGCGCGCTCGACCAGCTGCTCCACCGCGAGGTCGAGTTCGTTCCCCCTGCTGCCGACGGCGAGTTCGAGCGGGGCGATCTCTCCCAGGTTGCCCGCGATCGGCTGGAGCGCGGCGCGCACGGATGCCACGACGACGAGCGGGTGATCGCCCGACCACTCGGCGATCCGGCGCAGGGTCTGCAGCCGCTGGCCGACCGTGTCGGGGCTCGGGCTGAGCCGCTCGTGCGGCAACGTCTCCCAGGCCGGGAAGGTCAGGACATCGGCCTCCGGAAGGTAGGCGTGCATCGCGAGCGCGAGGCTCTCCGCCCTCCTTCCCGTGGGGACGACGGCGAGCAGGGCGGCGGGGTGCCCTGCCGCGGCGCGCTTCTCGAGCAGCCCGGCGAGCGCGGGCGCATCGAGCCCGTCGACCAGGCCGAGATCGGCGTCGGTGCGCGCCCAGCTGAGGGCATCGCGGTACAGAGACGCCTCTTCCAAGGCGCGCAGAATCCCCGGAACAGTCACCGGACAAGACTAGTCGCGCCCACCGACACTCCGGCCGCTCCGCGTTCGCAGGGGCATCGTTCTCCCTAGGCTGTCGGGATGGAATCCGTCGTCCTCACCACTGAACGCCTCGTCCTCCGCGCCCCGACGGAGGCGGACATCGATGCGATCACGGATGCCTGCCAGGACCCGGAGATCCCGCGCTGGACGACCGTTCCGAGTCCGTACGGTCGCGAGGACGCCGCAGAGTTCGTGCGCATGGTCGCCGCGCAGTGGGACACCGGGTCGGAGGTCGTCTGGGGCATGTACGCGGATGGCGAACTCGTCGGCATGATCGGTCTGCACAACATGACCGAGCACTTCACCGGCGCGACTGCCGAGCTCGGCTACTGGGTGACGGAGGCGGCCAGGGGCAAGGGCTATCTCGCAGAGGCGGGGAGGGCCGTGGTCGACTGGGGGTTCGTCGGACTCCGGCTGGTGCGCATCCGCTGGCAGGCCGTCGCGGGCAACGTCCCCTCCGCCCGCGCTGCGCGCGCACTCGGCTTCCGGTACGAGGGACTGCAACGGCAAGCGCTCACGGGCCCGCGCGGCCGGGACGACGGCTGGATGGCCGGGCTGCTGCCGAGCGACGACCGCACGCCGGTGGACTGGCCCATCCTCTGAGGTTCGTGACCGCGCGGCGAGCGATGACCTCGGCAGCCGAGGGTGACAGTGTCGGCGGCCGATGACAGGATGAACGCATGCCGGAGATGCCGGAAGTCCAGGGGCTGTCCACCTTCCTCGGCGAGCGCGCCGTGGGGCACACGATCACGCGCGCCACCGTCTCGGCGATCGCCGCGCTGAAGACGTACGATCCGCCGATCCATGCGCTTCAGGGGCAGGCGATCACGGCGTCCACCCGTCTCGGCAAGTTCGTCGTGCTCTCCTGCGGCGACGAACTGCACCTGGTGTTCCACCTCGCGAAGGCCGGCTGGCTGCGCTGGTACGAAACCCTCCCCACGACGCTCATCAAGCCGGGCAAGTCGCCGATCGCCCTGCGCGTCGCGCTCGACGACGGGAGCGGGTTCGATCTCACGGAGGCGGGCACGAAGAAGTCGCTCGCGGTGTATGTCGTCCGCGATCCGCAGGAGGTGCCGGGCATCACCAGGCTGGGACCCGATCCGCTCGACGAGGCGTTCACGCGCGAGACGTTCGCCGCCCTGCTCGACGGCCGCCGCATGCAGATCAAGGGGCTGTTGCGCGACCAGGCGGTCATCGCCGGTATCGGCAACGCGTACTCGGACGAGATCCTGCATGCCGCTCGCATGTCGCCGTATGCGATCGCCGACACGCTCGACGGTGCCGAGATCGATCGCCTCTTCGATGCCATGCGCGAGACGCTCACCGAAGCGGTCGCCGAAGCCTCCGGCAAGCCACCGGCCGACCTGAAGGATGCGAAGCGCCGTGGGATGCAGGTGCACGCCCGCCGGGGGGAGGCCTGCCCGGTGTGCGGCGACACGGTCCGCAGCGTGTTCTTCGCCGACCGCTCGCTCGAGTACTGCCCCACCTGCCAGACGGGCGGCAAGGTGCTCGCCGACCGGCGACTGTCCCGGCTTCTCAAGTGACGGCGAGCGCGTGGCGCACCCGGATGCATGTCTTGGAATGAAATCTGCGCAGATGCGTTGACTACACTCAGATCAACAACGTGCTCCGGGGTCGGTGGGAATCCGAACCGGCGGTGACAGTCCGCGAGCGTCTCGAGAGATCGAGATGCCGATCCGGTGGAATTCCGGGACCGACGGTGATGCGAGGGAGACCTCGCTAGTCCGGAAGGGAGGCAGCACGAGACGCATACGTGCGTCCGTTCCGCCATCCCTGCCCGAATCCGGAGCCTCAGAGGAGGACGACGGATGGCAGTGAACGCGGCAGAGCGCACCGCGATGGACCGCGCTCTCCATCTCGCCGCACGCGGGCCCCGCGGGGCGAACCCGCAGGTCGGCGCGGTCATCCTCTCCCCCGACGGCACCGTGCTCGCCGAGGGCTGGCACCACGGCGCCGGCACTCCGCACGCCGAGGTCGACGCTCTCTCGAAACTCGCTCCCGGCGAAGCCGAAGGCGCGACGGCCGTGGTCACACTCGAACCCTGCAACCACACCGGCCGCACTGGCCCCTGCGCCGTCGCCCTGATCGAGGCGGGCATCTCACGGGTGGTCTACGCTCTCGACGATCCCGGCGCGGTGTCCGGGGGCGGCGCGGAACGTCTGCGCACTGCCGGCGTCGAGGTCGAGTCCGGCGAACAGGCGGATGCCGCGCACGCCCTCATCGCCGGATGGCTGACCGCCCAGCGACTCGGCCGTCCGCACATCACCGTCAAGTGGGCGCAGAGCCTCGATGGCCGCGCCGCCGCCGATGACGGGTCGAGCCGGTGGATCACCGGATCCGCAGCCCGCACCGACGTGCACCATCGCCGGGCAGCGGCCGATGCGATCGTCGTCGGCACGGGAACGGTGCTCTCCGACGACCCCGCTCTCACGGCCCGCGACGGTGACGCTCTGCACCCGCATCAGCCGATCCCCGTGATCATCGGAACGCGGCCCACACCCGC
>NZ_LSJW01000008.1:0-15603 GCF_001557335.1 Microbacterium sp. CCH5-D1 | reverse complement strand
GGAGTCTCGTGGGCTCGGAGATGTGTATAAGAGACAGGACGTGAAGTCGGCGACGAACTTCGAGGAGAAGGGCATCGCTCTCGTCGGGCGTCCGCTGTTCGAGGCGTTCTTCCGCGACTACACCGCCAAGCAGTGGCAGACGGATCCGCACAAGCTCTCCGGCGACATCATCAGCCGTCTGCCCGTGCGCTACACCTACGACAACCGCTACTTCAACGACACCTGGGAAGGTCTCCCCACCGACGGCTACACCGCCTGGATCGAGCGGATGGCCGACCACCCGAACATCGAGGTCAAGCTGGGCGTCGACTACTTCGACGACTCGCAGCCGCTGCACAAGAAGGCCACGGTCGGTCAGCTGCCGGTCGTGTACACCGGGCCGGTCGACCGCTACTTCGACTACGCGGAGGGTGCGCTCAGCTGGCGCACGCTCGACTTCGAGCAGGAAGTGCTCAGCGTCGGGGACTTCCAGGGCACCAGCGTCATGAACTACCCGGACATGGATGTGCCCTACACGCGCATCCACGAGTTCAAGCACTTCCACCCCGAGCGCAAGGACGTCTACGCGCAGGACAAGACGGTCATCATGCGGGAGTTCTCGCGATTCGCCGAGCGCGACGATGAGCCGTACTACCCGGTGAACACCCCGAGCGACCGTGACGGCCTGCTGGCCTACCGCGAGTTGACCAAGGGCGAGACCGACGTGCACTTCGGCGGCCGTCTCGGCACATACCAGTACCTCGACATGCACATGGCCATCGGCTCTGCGCTGTCGATGTGGAACAACGAGCTCGCCTAGACTCGGCACTGTGAGTCACGCTGCTGTCGGGGCGCCGGGGACGCCGCGGCGATACCTTCACTCGCTGTGGCTGCTCTCGGCCCGAGACCTGAAGGTCCGCTATTCGACGAGCATCCTCGGCTACCTGTGGTCCGTGCTCGATCCGCTCGTCATGAGTGTGATCTACTGGTTCGTCTTCACGCAGGTGTTCAAGCGGGACGTCGGGGAAGAGCCGTACATCATCTTCCTCATCAGCGCGCTGCTGCCCTGGGTGTGGTTCAACAGTTCGGTCTCCGACTTCACGAAGGCCTTCAAGAAGGACTCGCGGTTGGTGCGTTCGACGGCCATCCCTCGATCGATCTGGGTGAACCGGATCGTGCTGAGCAAGGGCATCGAGTTCCTCTTCTCGCTGCCGGTCCTCGTGCTGTTCATCGTCGTGAACCTTCTGGTCGAAGCCGATCCGAACCGGACGGTGCAGATCGGGTGGGGCGTCCTCTGGCTTCCCCTGGCCGTCGTGCTGCAGACCATCCTCCTCATCGGGCTCGGCCTGCTGGTGGCGCCCCTGTGCGTGCTCTTCGTCGACCTGGAGCGCACGACGGCGCTGATCCTGCGGGCGATGTTCTACGCGACGCCGATCATCTACAACGTGACCGATCTGCCGGGGATCTTCCAGACCCTCGGAGCCTTCAACCCGCTGGCCGGCATCTTCATGCTCTACCGGATGCCGTTCTTCCCCGACCAGTGGAACACGTTCACGCTGACGATCAGCATCGCGATGAGCCTGCTGATCCTCGCGCTGGGGATCTGGGCCTTCCGCAAGCTCGAGCGACCCGTGCTGAAGGAGCTGTGATGGCGACCGCGATCGAAGTCAGCAGCCTCGGAGTGCGTTTCCGTCGCAACCGACGCGGGTCCCGCAGTTTCAAGGATCTGTTCGGCGGCGCCTCCCGCCGCTCCCGACCCGGAGAGTTCTGGGCGCTTCGGGACGTGTCCTTCTCGGTCCGATCCGGAGAATCGATCGGCGTGGTGGGCCGGAACGGTCAGGGGAAATCGACACTGCTCCGGCTCGTGGCGAAGGTGCTCCTTCCGGACGAGGGCACGGTGACCGTCAACGGCGGAGTCGCACCGCTCATCGAGATCACCGGTGGATTCGTCGGCGACCTCACGGTGCGGGAGAACGTCCGACTCACCGCTGGTCTGCACGGGATGTCCCGCGAGGAGGTGTCGCGGCGCTACGACGGCATCATCGAGTTCGCAGAGCTCGCCGGCTTCGAGGACACTCCCTACAAGCACCTGTCGAACGGCATGAAGGTGCGGCTGGCCTTCGCGGTCGTGTCGCAGCTCGACGAGCCGATCCTTCTCGTCGACGAGGTGCTCGCGGTGGGGGACAAGGCGTTCCGCGAGAAGTGCTATCGACGCATCGACGAGCTGCTCGCCGATGGGCGCACGCTCTTCTTCGTCAGCCACAACGAACGCGACCTGCGCCGTTTCTGCACGCGTGGCCTCTACCTCGACAAGGGCGCTCTGGTCCTCGACGCGCCGATCGCCGAGGTCCTCGACCGTTACAACGAGGACTACAACGCGCGCTGACGCACGTCGGCTCGGGAAGTCACTCCCCGAGCTTCTTCTGCTCCACGTCCGCGTTCAGGGCCACCAGCTCGGGGTGGGCTTCGAGGACCTCGATGATCTCGTCGGCGCTGAGGTCAGCCGCGCTGTAGGTCTCGACGAGGGCGCGGATGACCGCGAGGTCCTCCGGGGTGTCGACGGTGACGCGGAAGCGCGACGCGTCGCGCGTGCCGGTGATGGCGTGCAGGCGCGTATCGGCTCCCCGGCCGCTGTAGAGGAACGGGGTGACGTGCTCGCGATCGGCGGGAAGGGATGCCCGTGCGTCCGCTTCGAGAAGCGCAGCAGCGGAGAACACCTCGAAATCGAAGCCACGGGGATAGGTCCGCTCGAGCACGTTGGACACGTGTGCGGTGGGGTCCGCGAGTTCGGCGAACCGCTCGACGCCCCGCCTGACGAGCGCGGGGTCGATGAGGGGGCAGTCCGACGTGACGCGCACGACCACGTCGAGCCCGGCATCGCGCGCCGCGCCTGCGAACCGTCCCAGCACGTCGGTCTCGCTGCCACGGAAGACGCGCGCTCCTCGGGACACCGCGAGCGCCGCGATCGGATCGTCGCTCGCATTCGTCGTCGTGGCGACGACCAGTGGCAGGTCGAGCTTCTGCAGCCTGTCGATGTGATGGTCGAGCAGGGTGCGTCCGCCCGCGGCGAGCAGGACCTTGCCGGGGAGCCGGGTGCTGGTCATCCGCGCCTGCGTGATGATCCCGACTCGTGTCACCGCAGCGCCTCCGCGAGGGCGTCGACGACCTGGTCGACCTGCGAATCGGTCAGCTCAGGGTGGATCGGAAGCGACAGCTCCTCGCGGTAGAAGGCCTCCGCGTTCGGGCACATCCCTCGCCGGTAGCCCGCGTCGGCGTAGACCGGATGCCAGTAGACGGGCATGTAGTTGACCTGGACACCGACGCCGAGTTCCCGCATCCGATCGAAGACCTCACGACGTCGCCCGTCGAGGATGCGCACGGGGTAGAGGTGACGCATCGCGTCGACGTTCTCGCGCTGGACCGGGCGGCGCACGCCGTCGAGATCGGCCAGTGCGTCGTCGTAGCGCCGCGTGATCTCCGCGCGCCGACGTTTGAACGCGTCGAGTCTGGAGAGCTGGGACAGGCCGAGCGCGCAGGCGATGTCGGTGAGTCGGTAGTTCACGCCGAACTCGTGCACCTCCTGATGCCAGGCACCCTCGCCGGGCACCTGGAAGCGCGAGGCATCCCGCACGAGACCGATGTTGTGAAACTCGTGCGCACGCTGTGCCAGCTCGGGATCCTTGGCGACGAGCGCTCCGCCCTCGCCGGTGGTGAGGTTCTTCGTCGGGAAGAACGACAGCGTCGTGATGTCGGCGAGATCGCCCACCGGCCGGCCGTTGTAGGTGCTGCCGATGGAGTGCGCGGCATCGTCGAGGACGAGGGCTCCGTAGCGCGCCGCCGTCGCCGTGAGCCGGTCGTAGTCAGCGGGGTGACCGGCGTAGTCGACGGCGGCGATGATCCGGGTGCGGTCGTCGATGAGGGCATCCACCGCGGCCGGGTCGATGAGGGCGGTGTCCTCCTCCACATCGGCGAAGACGATCCGTGCACCGCGCATGGACGCGGTCGACGTCGTCGCGATGAAGGTCATGGGCGTGGAGATGACGACGTCGCCCTCGGAGATCTCTGCTGCCGCATACGCCATGTGCAGCGCCGCCGTGCCCGAGGTGGCCGTCACCGCGCGATGTCCGCCGGTGAGCTCGCTGATCTTCGACTCGAAGGCGGAGACGAGGGGTCCGGTGGTGAGCCAGTCGCCGCGGAGGACGTCGACGACGGCCTGGATGTCATCTTCGGAGATGGACTGTCTCCCGTACGGCAGCATCCTCAGATACCCGCTTCGATGATGGCCGCGATCTCGGCCTGCGAGTACCACCGGTCGTTGCTGTCGGATCGGTAGGCGAAGCCTTCGGGCACCGGAACGGCATCCTTCGGGACGCGATAGCCCCACGATGCGAGGTCGGGCTGGATGATGAAGTACTTGCCGTCGGCGACCACCACGGCACGACGGCCTTCCTCGGGGCTGATCATCTCCTCGTGCAGCTTCTCGCCGGGGCGCAGGCCCACGTCGACGAGGTCTGCACCGGGCACGACGGCGTGCGCGAGGTCGGTCACCTTCATCGACGGGATGCGGGGGACCAGCAGCTCACCGCCCTGCATGAGCTCGAAGGTGTCGACGACCATCTCGACGGCCTGCGGCAGCGTGATGAAGAATCGCGTGCAGCGCAGGTCGGTGATCGGCAGCGGCTTGCCTTCGGCTCCGAGCCTCTCGAAGAACGGGATGACCGAGCCGCGCGAGCCCATGACGTTCCCGTACCGCACCACGGCGAAGCGCGTGTCGTAGGCGGCCGCGTAGTGGTTCCCGGTGATGAAGAGCTTGTCGGCTGTGAGCTTGGTGGCGCCGTACAGGTTGATGGGGCTGGAGGCCTTGTCCGTCGACAGGGCGACGACCCGCTTCACGCCCGCATCGATCGACGCCTCGATCACGTTCTGGCTGCCGAGCACGTTGGTCTTGACGAACTCGAACGGGTTGTACTCCGCGGTGTCGACCTGCTTGAGCGCGGCTGCATGCACCACGTAGTCGACTCCGTGCAGAGCGCGGACGAGGCGCCGCTCGTCGCGGATGTCGCCGATGAACCAGCGCAGCCGCGGGTCGTCGCCGAACTGCTGCCGCACCTCGTACTGCTTCAGCTCGTCACGGGAGAAGACGACGAGACGTCGCGGATCGAGGTGCGTCAGCGCATGGCGGATGAACGCCTTGCCGAACGATCCTGTGCCGCCTGTGATGAGGATGCTCGAGCCCTCGAGAACCGACACTCTGTCTCCCTCAGCGTCGTGGAACGGTGCGGATTCCCGGGTTGAATCACGCCCGGCCTATCCTATCGGGTGGGTACGGGCGTGCCCGCGGACGGTGATGAAGGGCGAACGATGAGTCGACGAGGGGCCCTCCTCCATTGCAATGCTGGGGTCGAGTACGGCATGGGGCACCTCATGCGCACGCTCGCGATCGCCGCCGTCGCCAGGAAACGCGGATGGTCGGTGTCGCTCATCGGCGACATCGACGAGGCCGGGTCGGCCGCCGCGCACCGCATCGAGCCCGACCTGCCCGTCCGGTCCATCCGCGCGGCAGAGTCTCCCGAAGCGCTGGTCGCAGCGGCAGGAGAGGCGGACGTCCTGCACCTCGACGCGTACACGGACGTGCCCGACGTTCGCGGCTTCGGGGCTCTGGTGAGCAACATGCAGGACGGCCCCTACGGCGTGAGGGCGGCCGATCTCTCGATCGACGCGAACCTCGGAGCAGAGGCGACGTTCGCCCGTCCTGACCTCACCCGCCACCCTTTGGCCGGTCTCGATGTCGCGGTGGTACGCGAGCAGGTGCTCCGTCAGCGCGCCGCATCGCACCTGCCAGGCGCAGTGCCCCGCGTGCTCGTCGTCATGGGCGGCTCCGACCCCCGGGGACTCACGGCCCGCGTCGTGCGGGCGCTCGACGGTGTGCCCGCGCCGCTTCGCGTCACGGTGGTCGATCCGCGCGGCCGGGAGGAGGTGCGGGAGGCTGCCACCGCATCTGTCCATGACATGCAGGTGCGCGGATTCGTCGATGATCTGCCTGCCCTGGCGCGCGAGCATGATCTCGCGGTGACAGCGGCCGGGACGTCCGTGTGGGACTTCGCGTGCATGGGCGTTCCGATGGCCGTCCTGTGCGCTGTCGACAATCAGCGTCCTGGCTACGCGAACGTCGTGAGGCGGGGGCTCGCGGTGGGGCTCGGTGTTCCGCCCCATGCCGATCTGGAGGCACGGGTCGTTGAGCTGGGTGCTCTTCTGCATGACGGCGACGCGCTGGCGGCGCAGTCAGCCGCGCTTCGGGACACGGTCGACGGGCTCGGGACATGGCGGATCGTCGCATCCTGGGAGCAACTCGTCGATGCAGGGCCCGACGAGCCCCGTCCCTCGCCTCCGATCAGCGTGCGCCCGGCGACGCGGGACGACGCCAGGGTGCTCTACGACTGGCGCAACGACGAAGCCACTCGAGCGCACTCCCGGTCGAGCGAAGCTCTCGAATGGGATTCGCACGTCTCGTGGCTCGACCGCACCCTCGCCGATCCGGACCGCCGGCTCCTGGTCATCGAGTCGGAAGGACGACCGGTGGCCTCGACGCGGTGGGACCGGCGTTCCCCGACGGACTGGGAGGCGTCGATCACGATGGCCCCGGAACAGCGCGGACGTGGTCTCGCCGGTGCTGTGCTCGCCGCCTCGGAACAAGCCCTGATCGTGGATGCGCCGAGTCGCCTCCTCGCGACCGTCCACACCACGAACACGGCCTCTTCGAAGCTGTTCCAGCGGGCAGGATACCTGCCGCACCTTCCCGCCGACGCCGGCGGCTTCGCCACGTTCGCGAAGTGGCGTCTCTCGCCGGCTGGCTGACTAGAGCAGATCCCAGGACAAAGGGGTGCCCCGGTCCGCATCGCGGGTGAATCGACGCCCTTCGACCAGTCCGTAGGCTTCCGGTGCCAGACCGCCGGCGGGGCGGATCGAGCGGACGTTCGCCGCGCTGACGACGTCGCCGGCGCGGACATCCGCCGTCACGTACAGGGACCGGCGGAGTGCGAGGACGGTCTGCTCCTGCGGTGTGGGACCGAAGGCGGTTCCGCTTCCTGCGGCGATCCGTGCCTGCTCCGACGCGCTGACCAGGGAGGCGAACTCGGCAGGGCTCAGGGAGAAGTCGGCGTCCACGCCTCCGTCGCCCCGGTCGAGGGTCACGTGCTTCTCGATCACCACGGCCCCGAGAGCGGCCGCCGCCACAGCGACCCCGATGCCGAGGGTGTGGTCGGAGAGTCCGATGGGCACGTCGAAGGCCTCGCGCAGCGTCCGGATGTTGCCCAGCCGCGCCTCTTCGGGGATGGCCGGGTACGCCGCGGTGCAGGCGAGCAGCACCAGCTGCGTGTTGCCGGAGTCGCGGATGGCTGTCACCGCGGCGTCGATCTCGGAGAGCGTGGCCATCCCCGTCGAAACGATCATGGGCTTGCCCGTGCGAGCGACCTCGCGGAGGAGCGGAAGGTCGACGATCTCCGCGGACGCCGTCTTGTAGAGCTCGACGCCGAGACCCTCGAGGAACTCGACGGAAGTCGGATCGAACGGCGTGGAGAAGGGGATCAGGCCGTGTGCGGCGGCGCGCTCGAAGATGGGCGCGTGCCACTCCCAGGGCGTGTGCGCCTCCTGGTACAACGAGTACAGATTGCGTCCACCCCAGAGATCGTGGTCGCCCTTCACGCGGAACTCGGGGCGGTCGGAGTCGATCGTGAGCGTGTCGGCGGTGTAGGTCTGGATCTTGAGGGCATTCGCCCCGGTCGATGCCACGGCATCCACGATCGCGAGCGCTCGTTCGAGATCTCCGTTGTGGTTGCCCGACATCTCGGCGATCGTGAACACGGGGGAACCGGTGCCGATCTTCGCCGAGGAGAGATCGATGGTCTGCGCAGAAGTCACGCCGACAACTCTAGACGGGGGAGTTCCTCGAAGACGCGACCTGCCTTGCTCGGGGAGGTGCGCTCCGGCCCCGCGGACCCCAGGACCGTAATTCCGGATGAGCCGGAATATTGCCCTAAGCTGTGGGTCTATGGGGCGTGTGACGGAGCTCGTCGGGGACGAGCGTGCGACGACTGGCGAGGAAGCCTTCTACGACCGGCTTCGACCGCTGGTGGAGTCGTTCGGCCGCCCCGAGGGGATCCGCCGGGTCGCAGTGGTGGGGAATCAGCCTCTGGACGAGTCTCCGGAACGTGCGGAGCGGATCGACTCCGCAGACCTCGTCATCCGCGTCAACGGCTTCCGCATGGATGACATCGACGGGCCTGCCACCGTCGGGAGGCGCGTCGACGTCGTGGTCTTCAACCGTGGGGTGCGACCGACCCCGTGGTTCTTCTCGGACTACACCGACCGTCTCTACCTCATGATCGAACCGGGGCGTCTGCTGTGGGAGAACCCGAAGACCCCCGACTTCTGGCCGCCGGACCTGGGTATCGTCACCATGCCGAACCGTGAGGTGATCCTTCCGCTCGGCGAGGCGATGGGAGTGGACCCGCACGAGGGTGGCCAATGGGCGACCACGGGCACGGTGATGCTCTGGATCGCGACCAGGCTGTTCCCTGATGTCGAGATGGACGTCACCGGTTTCTCCTTCGTGGATGCGCCGGATCAGACCGCCTGGAACCACGCTTACGGAGACCCGTCAGCTGTCGGCGCCGAACACCGCATCGACCTCGAATCCATGCTCTTGCGCGAGTGGATCGACTCCGGGCGTATCTCCTATCACCGCTGATCTCCAGACCCGACCATCACCAATCACCCGAATGATTGAGGACTGAATGCTGAACCGAATCCGTCGACGGATCGACGCTGCCGTCGTGCGCCGCGTTGATGCCAGAGTGGACGCACGCCTCGAAGAGGCCTTCGCGAACCTCGAGGGCGCCCGCGCCGACTACGAGGCTCGCTTGGCCGGCAACCAAGCGGACTTCTCCTACATCCGCTCCGAGTTCGATCGCATCGCCCCGCAGGTCGCTGCGTTGGAGCAGCGCTTCGAGTGGCTGCGTCATCAGCTCGACCTCACGAACGAGGATCCGGAGAGCGACCTCGTACGGGCGAGAGCCGAACACGAGCGTGCCCGTATCCGGCTCGAGCTCGCTTCGCACTATGAGGAGCGTCTCCGTCGTCTCGAGTCGCCCGCTCGATAGCCGCGGGCGACTCGGGCGCTAGAGGCCGGCGAGGCTGCGCAGCTGGTCGACGCTGACGCGTGCGGCGTCGACGGCCTGACCGACGTTCGATCCGGAGGACACGGCGGAGCGCAGCGCGCTCAGTCGGCTCGAGTACTCGCTCGTCGTCGTGTTCCAGTCCTCGGCGATCGACGAAGGCGGCAGCGCCTCCGACAGGCGCTGTGCGTCTCCCTGCATCGTGTCCAGGACGGAATTGACGTCTCCATCGCCTTCGGACACGATGTCCAGCCCGACCAGCGCCGATTCCAGCCAGACGCCGACGCGGTCGCGGAACGCGGGAAGGGACGGGTCCTCCACGGGTGGGGGAGTGTCGACCGGAGCCGTAGGGTCGGGGGATGCGGATGGAACCGCGGAGGGCGTCGGCGTCGGGGTCGTCGTCGCCGTCGGAGACGCCGACCCCGGCGCCGGTGACCCGCCCCTGGGGAGGAGGAAGAACAGCAGCGCGGCCACGACGAGCAGGGCGAGGACGGAGAGTCCGACGATCAACCAGACTCGTCCGCGGTTGCGCGGCTTGGGTTCGATGGGGGCCCAACGGAGCTCGGGCTGCGGTTCGTCGGTCATGCCCTCATCCTTCCAGCGGAGCCATCGGCTGCCAGGACCGATCACGGGCGAGTCTGCCGCCTTCTCTCAGGCCTCGGAACAGGTTGCTGGTGCCGCGGACCGTCCTCTCCACGAACACCAGTCGGATGAGCTCCTTCGCGAAGGTCATCGCCGTCCCCAGCCCGAACAGCACCGGGTTGTAGACGCCGTGCACGCGGTAGTAATTCTTGATGTAGGCGCGATTGCGCATGATGTAGAAGCGGTAGGCGTTGCTCGACGCGTTCATGTGCCGGATGCCCATGTCCCACTGCTTGATCTCGCGGGTGCGGCGCAGCACGAACTCGTCCACGATCACCGCGGTCGTCTTGCGGGACGCGAGCCACCCGTACATCTGGTCGTCCCAGTAGATGAAGAAACGAGGGTCTGGCAGGCCGATCTGCGCGACGACGGAACGGTGGATGAACATGCCCTCGAAGCAGCCGCTGTTCATCTCCTTGTAGCCGGAAGTGTCGAAACCGGACGGCGCGAACGGGATCGGGATGCCCATGCGCTCGGCGATGCGGTACTGCCAGTAGAACTCGCTGCCGTCGTAGTCGTACCGGCGCCCCTGGATGCTCTTGAAACGCGGAGTCCAGAAGCCCATCCTGGCCAGGCCGTCCGGAAGGACCTCGACGTCGTCGTCCATCATCCAGATCCATTCGGCGCCGAGGTCGTATGCGGTGCGCATCCCCTCGCTGAAGCCGCCTGATCCGCCCGTGTTGGTGTCGAGACGGCGGTACACGATCTCGGTACCGATGCTGTCGCGGAACGACTCGACCACGTCCGTGGTGTCGTCCACCGACGCGTTGTCGATGATCACGATACGACCAGGCTTCGGGTCCATCGCGGTGATGCTCGTGAGCAGTCCGGTGAGAAGGTGCGAGCGGTTGTAGGTGACGATGACGATCGTCGCCGTGGTCGGGTCGAATGCAGCGGGTGCCGCGGTCATGCCTTCTCCTTGAGGATCTGCTGCCAGGACGTGGAGGAGACGAGCTCGGGGAGCGCGTCACGATAGTGCTTCTGCAGTTCGGGCCAACGGCGGCGCAGCTCGGCGTGCAGCCGGAGGGAGTCGCGGAGCATCCGGCGGTGGGTGCGCCTGTCACGGACATAGTGGAGCTTTCCGGCGGAATCCGCGGTCTCGACGAGCGCACTGTCGACGCTGCCCAGCCGCCACCAGACGGCGTCCTTCTTCCGGAACTCCGTCTCGGGCGCCGCGACGTTCTCCGGAGCAGGACGGTGGAACCAGTTCGAGACCAGCGTGGAGAGGGTCAGCCACCGCAGCTTCATCCCCTCCGGACTCATCGGTTCCTGCAGGTACCGGCGTCGTCCCGTCCGCGGGCGCCCGAGGTTCGACGTGTCGTGGTGCACGACCGTCTCCGGGAAGTCGGACGCGATCGCCCGGGCTGCGGGCATCGCTGTCGCGAGGCTCTCTCGCAGATGACGCGGCCCGGCCAGGACGTCCCGCAGTGCCTTCGCGCGAAGGGCCACGGGGTAGTACTGCATCATCATGAGGTGTTTGAGGTCGACGCGACGGCTGTGCACCAGGAGCCGTCCGCTGCGGGGGGCGTTCGAGTGCAGGAGCGCGGCGACGATCCGATTTCGGGCATGGAAGTACGCCTGCCAGTCGATCATGTCGTCCTTGTGCACCCATGACACGTGCCACAGGGCGACGCCGGGAAGGGATACGGTGCGGAAACCGGCCTCGCCCGCGCGCAGACAGAACTCGGCATCGTCCCACTTGATGAACGCCGGTAGGGCGAGTCCGACTTCGCGGATCACCTCGAGCGGGATGAGGCACATCCACCACCCGTTGTAATCGGCCTCCATGCGTGCGTGCAGGAAGGGGGAATCCCGCAGGCTCGCCGTCGCGAAGTCGTGGGGCATCCGCTCCGGATTGGTGTCGCCCCAGGCGAAGGCCGGCTCGTCGACGACCTCAGCCCAGCCGTGCAGTGTGCAGCGTGCCATCAGGTCGAACATGTGGCCACCGACGATGGTGGGCTCGGTCGTGAAGCGGGCGAACACGATCGAGCGACGGAGGGCCTCAGGCTCGAGTCGCACATCATCATCGAGCAGCTGCACGAACTCGCTCTCCGGACGCAGGAGCGATTCCTGCATGGCCCGAGCGAATCCACCGGATCCGCCGAGGTTGTCCTGCCGGATCACGCGAAGAGTGTCGCCGAGGAGGGCGGAGACGGCTTCGTATCCATCCTGCTCGGCGACCAAGCGGGTGCCTTGGTCGACGAGGAAGATACGGTCGACCAGCGACAGCACATCGGGGGATGATGCCAACGTCCGCAGGGTCTCGACGCAGTAGTCAGGCTTGTCGAACGTCGTGATCCCGAGTGAGGCCTTGCCGGTTCGGATCGGCTCCTGCTCGGTCTCCCAACGCGCACCGTCCAGGACGACGGGCTCCTCATCCGCGACGACATCGAACCAGATCCAGCCGCCGTCGTCGTGGGGGCCGAGATCGAGATCGAAGGTCGTCGTGGCGTCTCCCACGACGGAGCGCGCCTCGATCCGGCGGGACTCGCCCTGCGCATCCGAACGATGCAGCAGCACGGTGCCCGATCCGGTGGAGCGCACGGTGAGACGCACGTCCCGCACGCCCGTCCAGTGGCGCCAGTATGCGGCGGGGAAGGCGTTGAAATAGGTGCTGAAAGACCACGTGCTCTTCGCCGGGACCCGCGCACTGGAGCGGTCGAGGATGCCCTCGATCGGTGTGATCGCCGCACGCGCCGCGCGTTCGTCCTCGGTGTCAGGTCGATGCTCGGCGTCCACGTAGAGCGGGAACACATCGGGGTCGTCGCCACCGGGGAAGACGACGTTCTGCAGGACGTATGCCACGGGTTGGTTTCTCCGATGTTGGTGTCACAGGCGGTTGTCATGGGGACAGCGGCCGGACTCGACGAGCAGAGAGTAGCCTACCGTCCGCTCCCTTCGGATCAGCGGAGAGGCTCACCTCGGTGGCGAAGGGGCGACGGTTAGACTGGCTGCGATGAAGGTACTGATCACCGGCGGCGCCGGATACATCGGATCCACGGTCGCCACCGCGTGCATCGAGGCGGGCATCGACGTGGTCATCCTCGACGACCTCTCCAAGGGGCTCCGAGCCTTCTGCGAGGGTCGCGCGTTCTACGAGGGCGACATCGCCGACCAGGTGGTCCTGGAACGTCTGCTCGCCGATCACCCCGACATCGATGCGGTCATCCACTGCGCTGCACGTATCGTCGTGCCCGAGTCGGTCACGGATCCCCTCGGCTACTACGAGACCAACGTGGGAAAGACGATCGTGCTGCTCCAGCATCTGCGTGACGCGGGGATCCCCCGCATCGTGTTCAGCTCTTCCGCTGCCGTCTACGAGGGGGAGAGCGGTGCGGGGGTCGATGAGGACGCTCCGCTGGCTCCCTCGAGTCCCTATGCCACGACGAAGGCGATGGTCGAGCAGATCCTCGAGGATGCGGCCTCCAACGGCGACTTCCGTGCGATCGCTCTCCGCTACTTCAACCCCATCGGCGCCGATCCGCAGATGCGCACCGGGCTGCAGAACCCTCTGCCTTCGCATGCTCTCGGGAAGATCATGCAGTCCCATGCCGCCGCCGAGGCCTTCTCGATCACCGGAACCGACTGGCCGACCAGGGACGGATCCGGGCTGCGAGACTACATCCACGTCTGGGACCTCGCGCTCGCGCACGTGGCGGCCGTCGAGCGATTCGACGAGGTCGCGACGGCGGACGACCCCTATCGGGTGATCAACATCGGCACCGGGGAGGGCGTGACCGTCCGCGAGCTGGTGGCGGCCTTCGAGCGGGTCACGGGTGAGGCTCTCGCCGTCGTCGAGACCGCGCGGCGTCCCGGCGATCAGGCCGGCGCGTTCGCGATCGTCGATCGTGCGGCTGAGGTGCTGGACTGGCGTGCCGAGCGCTCGGTGGACGACGGGGTCCGCGACGCGATCACCTGGGCGGAGAAGCTGCCCTCCATCCGCTGACGGCGCCCCTCGGCTACTCCTGAGGGCGGAGCGTCGGTATGGCTCCCGTGTGTGCTGCATCGATGTTCTCGCGCCAGGAACGCGACTGGCCTGCACGCAGGGCGCACAGCACGAGCATGAACCATCCGGCGCCGACGAGCGTGAAGCTCTCGAACATGGAGTCGACCGCCAGCGTCACCAGCATGATCGGCGTCCAGGCGTACACGACGGAGCGGCGCGTGCTCGCTACGAGCCAGGAGCGGATGAGAGCGACGCCACCCAGCAGGAGGAAGAGCACCAGCCCCGCGGCGCCGAGCTGGAGCAGCACGTCGAAGAAGGCGTTCAGCGCGCTCTGATGGCGGTCGTCGAGTTGGAAGTTGATATAGGTGAACGGGTACTCGCCCCGTGCCCAGTCGCCGAACCATCCCCATCCCTGGACCGGTTTCACGGCCACGAAATCGAGGATCGTGTTCCAGAGTGAGCCGCGGATCGAGAAGTCGGAGCCCGCATCGAGCACGGCGATGATCTGATGGCGCAGCGCGAACGCCGCCGCAAGGGCGAGGGTGACGACGACGCCGAGCGTCCACTGCACGATCGTGCGCCGGTCGGCCGGGGTGTGGCGGACGATCGTGAGGGCGATCGTGACGACGCCGACGGCACCGGCGAGCACGAGGACCGTCGGGGAGGAGGACAGCACCGCCAGGAAGCTCGCGAGAGCGATCGACGCCACGGCGAGCGGGGCTTTCACGGACTGCGTGCGCCACTCGATCACGAAGGTGATCAGCGCGATCACCGCGATGAATCCGAGCATGTTGCGGCTGCCGAAGAGGCCCTGGATCGGGCCGCCGACGGCGAGATTCCCCTGGATCCCGAGGAAGGTGAAAGGCAGATCGAGCAGCACGCCGGACAGGATCTCCACTGCGAGGGACGCGGCCAGGAGCACCCGGAGCGTGTCGCCGATCGCGCGCACCGTCTGGAGCGTGTCGCGGACGTGGCCGATCGTGATGGCGAGGAACGCGAAGCCGAAGAGCGACATCCACCCGAAGATCGTGTCGGACTTGTCTGTGGTCCAGAAGACGCTCACCAGCGCCCAGGCGAGGAAGGCGAGCAATGACGACGGCGCGATGCGCAGCAGCGACAGCTCGTCGCGACGTATCCAGAGGATGGCCGCGCCCAGCAGGCAGAGCGCGGCGATGATCGTCGCCAGCGTTGTCGCCGACGTCATCTGCTGGATGGCATAGGAACCGAACACGGCAGCCAGCGCTGCGAGCGTGAAGGCGCGTGCCAGCTCCACGGAGCCGAGCAGCCGCACGATCGGGCGTGCCGGCGTCACGGCACCCGCCGCTGCCGAGCGCCGCGTTCGAACAGTAGGTCGCGCTCGCCGACGCCGACCAGGGGCACCGACTTGAGCTTGAACGACAGCAGCACGAGCAGCATCCAGCCCCACAGCATGATGGGCGTCGACTCGGTCAAGCCCTGCACGAGCAGGACCACCGTGAACAGACTGGGCAGCAGGGTCAACGGCGAGAACGGACGTGCGTCATCGAGGTCCCAGCGGGGACGATCGACCGCGAAGAACCAGGAGCGCCACAGCAGCGTGCCGTAGGCGACCGCCATCAGCACCACTCCCACCACACCGAGCTGGAGCAGGACGTCGAGCCACATGTTGTGCGCGTGGAACACGGTGATCCCGTGATCGGTGATCCACCGGTCGAAGGCGGGATCATCGGGGATCCACGGGCTCGAGAACCCGTTGCCGACGATCGGGTGCTCGGCCGCCCGCTCCAGCACCTTGGTCCAGATCTTCTCGGATCGTCCGGTGAGGTCGCTGCTGCGACCGAGAAGCCCCAGCAGTGGCTCGCGCAGCAGCGACCTCACCGGACG
>NZ_LSJW01000078.1:0-19342 GCF_001557335.1 Microbacterium sp. CCH5-D1 | reverse complement strand
CTCCCACGACCCAGCCATCACAGCCAGGCCCGAAGGGCAACTTCTCTATCTTACCGATCTCGTTTCCGTTGTCAAGTCCGAATTTCTTCGGCCTGACCGTGGGAACGGATCAGCACCTTCGTCCTGTTCACTCAGTGAGTGTCTGGGATTCGGGAGGTGTTAGCTGCTTGACGGGAGCCGGTCCGAGGACCTCCGCTCAACCGTTTGGGGCGAACAAGTAATAAGTTACGCGGATCCCGGGGATCGGGCAAATCAGGGCTGACCGCCGGGCGTGTCGCGCGGTGGTGCGCGCTGGCGCCGCGCTCATCCACGGGTCGAGCGCATCCGACGGGCCGGCGATCCCGGTCTTGCGGTCCGTCTCTGCCAGTGCATCTCATGCTGTTGAACGGCAACCGAGGCTTGATCTACGAGTGGACGTCCCCGTGTAGATGAAGGGCTGGCGGGTCGCCCGGCTGAACCTCGTCGACCCGCCAGCGAGCATCAGCGTTGGCGACAGTGCTCACACAAGCGGTTACCGCCGGTGCCCGGAAGCCGGTTACTTGCCGGGATCTGCCGACCGCTCACGCAGTCGTCGTAGATGTGGTGTACGTCCGGGTCGCTGGGATTGGACGAGTGGTACGCAGAGACACGCATGTCGTTGCTCCTTTGCATCGATGACTCCGGGACGGCCCCGGCGCCTGGACTACAGGAGCGAAGAACGGCGCTCCTGATACATACGGAGGGACATTGCTTTCCCCCTCACACGGCTCACTGGAATATCGGTAGTGTTCGGCCAGAGCCTGAGCAGAAGGACGGCAACGATGCCCGCAGCACCTCAAGGTTGATACGCCGACCCCGAGCACCCCGCACAGCAGCAGCGCTGGTGGGACGGCACCCAGTGGACGATGCACACCGCGCCCCTGGGGCAAGCACCGAATGTGGCTGTCGCCGTGACCCCCGTCGATGCCGCTCCCGCCCAGGTGAAGTCCTCTCGGATGAAGGTCGTCCTCATCGTGGGAGCGGTGGTGCTCGCAATCCTCCTGCTCACCCGCAGCCTGGGTGTGATCATGGTGCTCGCCGGGCTGGTGCTCTTCTTTGTCGCCATCTATGGGATCGTGCGTGGCTCGGCGAATCTCTTCCGCGTGCGCTCCCGAGGGGCCGCATGGGCTGCGCTGGGGATCGCCTTCGTTCTGATGTTCGCTGGCACGGGGGCCAACGCCGCACTCGGCGGACCGGGTTCGGATACGACGAGCTCAGAGTCGTCGGATGCCAAGCCGTTCGCCTCCGCGCAGACAGAGAAGCCGACCCCCTCTCCCAAGCCCACCACCTTCGAGGAGGTCGAAGAGTCGACGGTCGTTCCTTTCGAGCGGACGACGGCCGACGATCCGCAGCTCGACGTCGGACAGACCGCCATCACGACAGCCGGTGTCGACGGAACCAAGGTCACCACGTACCGCGTGACCTACGTCGATGGTGTGGAAGTGTCGCGCGAAGTCATCGGCGAAGTCGTCACCGTTGCGCCGGTGAACGAGGTGACGTCGAACGGAACGCGACAGCCTGCGCCGGCACCGGTGCCTCTGGTGCAGCCTGCGGCCGAATGCCAGTCGAGCTATGCCGGAGTGTGCGTGCCGATCGCGTCGGACGTGGACTGCGCGGGCGGGAGCGGAAACGGACCGGCATATGTCCGCGGGCCGCTGCAGGTCGTCGGGCCGGATGTGTACGACCTCGACCGCGACGGTGACGGGATCGCCTGCGACTGAGACGGGGCCCGCGCAACCACCTCTCGATACGCTAGTCCTCAGCGGGGGCGCGACGCCTCGGGGACCGAGGCTACGGCCTCAGAGGGAGTGCGCAATGACGGGTGAGACCTTCTCTGAAGACGAGTTCCGCAGCCAGTGGAAAGAGCAGGCGGACGAGATCGGCCGCTTCAATCTCGCCATCTTCGGCAAGACGGGCGTCGGGAAGTCGACGCTGATCAACGCGATCTTCGGCGAGGAGGTCGCTCCCACCGGCGTCGGCGAGCCCGTCACGATGGACGAGCATCTCTACATCCATCGTTCCGGCTTCCTCGGCCTGCTCGACACCCGTGGTCTCGAGATCGGCAAGGACACCGATGAGCTGATCCGCGAGCTCGGCGACTACCTGAAGAAGATGCGCCAGCGGCCTCTCTCCGAGCAGATCCACGTCGCCTGGTATTGCGTCCGGGCGACGGACCGGCGGTTCGAGGACACCGAGGCGGAGTTCATCCGTCGCCTGCACGAGCTCGGCCTGCCCGTCGTCGCCGTCCTGACGCAGGTACCGTCGCGGAACGGTGAGTATCACGCCGATGCTCTGACCCTGGCTGACCACATCGCGGGACTCGACCTGCCGATCGTGGGAGGTCGTCCGATCCTGGTGATGTCGACGGCGGATGAGTTCACCGGTCAGGTTCAGCACGGGCTCACGGAGCTCGTGGATGCCACGTTTCGCGCAGCTCCCGACGGTGTTGAAGCAGCGTTCGCAGCCGCCCAAAAAGTCGATCTGGCAAGAAAGCGCAAGCAAGCTCAAACAGCTGTCCGCGCGGCTGCCACGGCGGCGTTGACGGTCGGGGCGATCCCGATCCCCGTTGCGGACGCAGGAGTGCTCGTCCCCATTCAGCTCGGGATGATGGCGAGGGTCGCGGCGATCTACGGCGTCAGGGTCGAGACCGCCACGATCGCGGCAACTGCAGCGACGGTCGCCGTCTCTGCCGCAGGACGAAGCGCCGTCGCCGGACTCCTGAAGTTCATCCCCGGAGCCGGAACCGTCGTCGGCGGTGTGATCTCAGGCTCCGTCGCCAGCACGTTCACCCTGGCGATCGGCTACGCATGGGCGGTGGTCTGCGGGGAGCTCACGCAGGGTCGACTGCGAGGCGTCGACGGTGCGCTCGACAGCAACCTGGTGCGCGAGCTGTTCCAGACGCAGGTCGGCGTGTGGTTCAAGAAGGTGAGCGGCGGGCGGGGCTAAGCGGCGTTCCGCACCCAACCGAGGCGCCGCCGCACGCCCTTCGGACTAGTCCTTGTATCTGCGAACGGCCTCGCGGATTCCATCCGCGTGCGAATAGATCTCATCGAGCTCTTCGATCGCATGCCGTGTCTCGACCTTGTCCTCGTCCAACAGCCCCAGGTACTTCTGCTTCCCGTTGAAGTGAAGACGGGCCACAGGCTTACGGTTGTTGTCATCGAGCAGCACGGCGAAGTAGCTCTTCGCATCGCGGTGCGTGACGCGCTGCGGCTTGACCTCGCCACAGGCGATCGCCTTCACGATCTGGTAGCCCTCTAGCTCTTCGAGAGTGGTCTCAATCTCGGTGTCGCGGTCGAGGTCTGCTTCCGCGACCTCAGCACTCGTCGCCGGCGAAGGGTCTGACGTGTGCGTAATTCCGCTCACGCCGAGGGCGGTCTTCAGACGATCATTCACACGCTCGTTGAGGAACTGGTGCGCCGCCTTACCTACCAACCCAGTGAACTGCTGACGCACTTTCTGCGTGTATGAACCGTCGTACACACGCGTTGCGAAGAACTTGATCCACTCGTCCGTCGGCTCGCGGAATTGGCTTGCGATCTCTCGCTTCAGAGCCCCGATGTACTTGAGCTCCTCCGCCGCACTGATGATCGAGTCGAGGTCGAAGCTCTCCTTGCTCAGCTTCTGAATCTCGGGGATCAGCGTCTCATCGATGTCGAGCAGGTCAAGGACGAGGAACGGCTTGCCGTCCATCCGGTTCGGGGCGTCGAGGTCAGTGTAGAAGTGCCAGACAACGCCGTTCGTCAGAACAGCGATGCGCGCGTTCGTGACGGCGAAGTAACGGAAGAGCTGCGAAGCGTGCTCGATTTTGAGCGACCCCATCGATGGCTTGCACTCGATGAGGATCTGAACCTCGCTGTCGCGCATGATGGCGTAGTCAATCTTCTCCCCCTTCTTCGTGCCGACATCGGCCGTGAACTCGGGGACGACCTCGAGCGGGTCGAAGACGTCGTAGCCAAGAATCGTCGAGATGAACGGCATGACGAAGGCATTCTTCGTCGCCTCCTCGGTCCCGATCGCCGTCGCCTGGTTTTTCACCTTTGTTGCGAGGGAATCGAGACGCTCTGAAAACTCCACCGTTACTCCGCTCTTCGTCGAACACGCTTTAGTCCAGACGATAGCGGACCCTGGAGCGAAGCATGGGCGGTGCGGCATATCGATATGCTGCGTGGCGTGAGCACAACGACGCCGGCCCGACTATCGCTGGAGTTGAACGTCGCCCAGAAGCGCATCCGTGGCTTCCTCGGAGAGCAGTACGGCAGGCCGCCCGAAGGCGCCGTCGGATGGAATCTCGACGACATCCAGGCTGACGCGGTGCGGGCTCGGTTCGATCGGCAGCTCCGACCCACCGATCCGAAGGTCTGGACGTTGGAGATCGGCGACACCGTGCTGCGACGCGAGTTGCACGCTGCCTACAGGGGTCAAGAGCAGGGCGGGATCATCACGCCCAAATCGATTCCCGACATACTCGTCATCACTAGCCCGGAAAGCGGAGCGAGGCACGGGTACGACGCTTTTGAAGGGCTGCAGGGAGACGGTTCTTTTCTCTACACGGGCGAAGGTCAGTACGGTCCGCAAGTATTCGCCCGCGGGAACACTGCGCTTCGAGACGCCGCCAACAACGGCCGCCCCATCCGCCTGTTCAGCAAACAGGGCACCTACGTCACCTACATTGGGGAGTTCACCACTGGCGAGCCAGCGTTCAGCATCGAGACAATCCCGGACTCCGACGGCAACCTTCGCGAAGGAATCATCTTTAAGCTCGTGCCGGTTGACGCCAATGTGGAAGCACTCGATGCGCCATCTCCGCCCGTCCCAGAAAGGGCGCAGACCTCGTCTTGGACACCTCCCGAGTCTTCGTCGTACGTCATCGGAGCACAACTCATCCCTGGCGAGCGCGTCGTCTCCCGAATCGAGTTCGAGTTGCAGAACGACTTCGGGCAGTGGATCAAGTCCCGTGGTGAGACTCCTCAGCGCCTTCGCCTGAGCTCCGCAGGAGCCACCATCGAGCCCGATCTTTACGTCTCAGAGTCAGGCTGGGTCGTCGAAGCGAAGAAGTCGCCCGCTCGTGAATATGTCCGCACCGCGATTGGGCAGGTCCTCGACTATTCGCTACTCGCTCGGGAATCCGGCAGGCCCGGGATCCCCGTCATCTTGCTTCCCAGCAGACCAATCGCTCACCTCGAAGCCTTGCTGTCCGAGTTGAGAATCCTCCTGATCGTCCGCGACGACGAGGGCTTCTTGATCATCGAGTAGGCGATCCGGCAGCAAGTTCCGTGACAGACGGCAGGTCCGGGGCGGCCCAATCGAGATCCGGCAGATCGCTAGGGCGAACCCAGCGGATTTCATCATGATCGAGGCTCCGGGTCGGTGGCTGTCCGAGCAACCTGGCGCGAAGACAAATGAGGCGGATGGTGCTTTCGCCGACCACGGTGTCATCCGTTCGAAGCGGCGCGGTGACCTCGATGGAGGTGCTGAGCTCTTCGCGTATCTCTCGCACCAAAGCCTCGCTGTGCGTCTCACCCTTTTCGAGTTTGCCGCCGGGAAACTCCCATTTCCCTCCAGCGGCCTTCTCAGGTCGGCGGCGGCACGCAAGAACCTTGCCTTCATGCTCGATTACGGCTGCAACGACCTCGATAACACGGCTCTCGCTCACTATGCCTCCGAGAGCAAGCTAACAGGGAGTGTCCTCGAGGCCCCTACCCGGCCCCTGCTAGCGTCGCATCATGCCGTCGCCGCAGACTCTCGCCGCCCTTCGCGCCTTCGTGGCCGAACGGGACTGGGACCAGTTTCACTCGCCGGAGAACCTCGCCAAGAGCATCTCGATCGAGGCCGGCGAGCTCCTCGAGTGCTTCCAGTGGTCTCCTGACTTCGATCAAGAACAGGTCGAAGCGGAGCTCGCAGATGTTGTCACCTACTGCATCCATCTCGCGAACAAGATCGGGGTCGACCTCGACGAGATCATCATGAAGAAGCTGGAGTCGACGAAAGCGAAGTACCCGGTGGAGCTGGCCAAAGGCCGCATGACGAAGTACACCAAGCTTCCCGAGGCGCCGGAGTGACAGATTTCAGCATCCAGCGCCTACCTTTCCGCCGTGATGCCGTTGACACGTGGGCGCGCGACGACGCCCGGCACACTAATTGGCCTGTTGTCTATGTGATCGAAGGCGACGCCCAGCGCGGCTCTCCTGGACTCTACGTCGGCGAGACAGTGAGCGCTGTCACCCGGATGCGTCAGCACCTCGCCGGCTCGAAGAAGAACGAGTCCCTTGAGTCGATCCGCGTCGTCGTGGATCGCACGTTCAACAAGTCAGTCTGCCTCGACCTCGAATCGCACCTCATCCGCTGGTTCTCGGGCGACGGCCAGTACCGCATCCTCAATAGCAACGACGGTCTGACAGATGCTCAGTACTACGACCGCGCCATCTACCGCGAGTCGTTCCGCGACGTGTTTGAAGCGCTGCGAGCAGAGGGGCTCTTCTCGCGGAGCATCCCGCAGATCGAGAACTCCGATCTCTTCAAGCTGTCGCCCTTCAAAGCCCTGACCGACGACCAAGGAATCGCGATCATGGACATCCTGGAGGGCCTGCTCGATGACCTTCAGGACCCCGGCGCTCGATCAACACTCATAGTCCAAGGCAATCCAGGGACTGGCAAGACGATCATCGCGATCTTCCTGATGAAGTTGCTCGCCGATATCCGGGACTACGACGACCGCGACGGAGTCGAGCCAGACTCGATGTTCTCGGAGTTCTTCGTCCCCGAGAATCGCGAGCTGCTCAAGACCCTTCGCATGGCTCTCGTGATCCCACAGCAGTCTCTGCGAATGTCGGTGAAGAAGGTCTTCAAGAAGACCCCCAAGCTCGATGCTGCGATGGTGATGTCGCCGTTCCAGCTCGGTGAATCTGACGAGACTTACGACCTCGTCCTCGTCGACGAGACCCATCGCCTCGGACAGCGAGCCAACCAAGCATCAGGCGTGCAGAACAAGAAGTTCCGCGAGATCAACGAGGCTCTGTTCGGGAGCGATGACCCTCGCTACACCCAGCTCGACTGGATCAAGGCTCGCAGCAAGCATCAGCTCCTGCTCGTCGACGGAGAGCAGAGCGTGCGCCCCCATGATCTTTCTCCGACGGCACTCAGCGCTGAAATCAGTGGGGCCAAGGATGCGCATCGCCTCTTCCGCCTGACGACCCAGATGCGCGTACAGGCGGGCGCAGACTACGTCGAGTTCGTGCGCGCCGTGCTGCGCGGTGAGGCACCATCGCTCCCCGACCTCGGCGAGTATGAGCTCCGCCTCTTCTACAACCTCGGAGAGATGCGCGACGCCATCCGACAGAAGGATGCTGAGGTCGGTCTTTCCCGCCTCGTCGCAGGCTACGCGTGGGATTGGGTATCCAAGAAGAACCCGCATGCATTCGACATCGAGCTTGATGGTGAGCGTATGCGGTGGAACGGCACGGACAAGGACTGGATCAACTCAACAGGATCCCTCGAAGAGGTCGGCTCAATCCACACCGTTCAGGGGTACGACCTGAACTATGCCGGCGTCATCATCGGACCGGACCTCCGCCTCGACCCGGCAACCGGGCGAATCATCGCTGATCGCGAGAGCTATCGCGACAAGAAAGGCAAGGAGAACACCGGGCACCTGAAGGATGCGTTCGGGGAGGATGACCTGCTGACGTTCATCCGGAACATCTACGGCGTACTGCTGACGCGAGGGATGCGCGGCACCTACGTGTATGTGTGTGATCCAGCACTGAGAGAGCGCCTGGGGGCGCTCATGCTCTAGCACCGTCCCCGCCGAACCGCTCCCCCGACTTCACCTGCTGCGCCACCCGCCGCAGGGCCAACAACAACGGCTCCACCAACACCGACCCCAGCACCACATACCGCACCGCAGCCTCCGCAGACTCCCCCGGCACCCCCGCGACCTCCGCGTCCGCAATCCGCCGCATGCTCGCGAGGTACTCCGCCATCGCCGCATCCGGAACGGTGAACCCGACGCGCCCCAGTCCCTGCAGCGCCCGCGCGACCGCATGCAGCACTGCCTCGTCGCACATCCCCGGCTTCCACCCGAGCCCCGCGACAAGCGCCTCCGCGTCCGTCAGATCCAACGAATCATCCACCGGCGGAGTGATCGCCGCATGCGCGGCCCCCAGCAACTCGTGCGCACTCGCCGGCGGATCATCCAGCGCCCCGAGCACCCGCCGCGTGTCGGCGATGCTCACCCCCGCGTCGAGCAGGGCCCGGATCACCCGCAGACGCTCCACATGTTTCTCGCCGTACGCGGCCTGAGTCGCAGACGACCGCTCACCCTCGGGCAACAACCCCTCGCGCAGGTAGTACTTGATCGTCGGCACGGTCACGCCGGTCTGGGCTGACAGTTCGGAAATTCTCATAGCCACCTCTTGACTTCGATAGTAGCGCTATCCATTATGGATAGTGAAGCTATCCAATCAAGGAGTCATCATGTCGAAAGTCATCACGGGCCGCATGACCCACCGCCACGAGGGCGAGCTCGTCGTGTTCCACATCGGGATGCAGATCAACCGCTGGTGGCGCCCCGACCTGTGGATGCCGGCGTTCTTCGCCATGCCGGGGATGCTGCGCGAACTCAGCACCGACCCCGACTCGGGCATGCTCGGCTACCACCTGCTCTTCGGCTCGGGCGGACCCTACGTCGTGCAGTACTGGTCATCCGTCGACAAGCTCTACGCCTACGCATCCAGCCCGAACCAGGAGCACCGCCCCGCCTGGACCGCCTTCAACCGCGCAGTCCGCACGGCTCCGGGAGCGGTCGGCATCTGGCACGAGACCTTCCTCGTCGACACCGCCGAGAGCGTGTACGTCTCGACGAAGCCGATGGGGCTGCCCAAGGCCACGGAACTCGTGCCCGTCGGCAAGCGTCACGACCGAGCGCAGGCACGGTTCGCGGATGGGCGGACGGGAGCGCCGACCTCCGAGCCTGCGCAGTAACCCTCCCCTAGCGACCGATCCCCCCGAGGAACCCACTACCCTCACACCATGCCCACCGATCGCCCTCGCGCCTGGATCTTCGACGTCGACGGCACCCTCGCCCTCATCGGCGACCGCTCGCCGTATGACATGCGCAACGTGTCGATCGACACCCCGAACCACCCTGTCGTCGTCGCCGCTCAAGCGTTCGCCGCGCACCCCGACGTCGACGCGCTCATCGTCGTCTCAGGCCGCGACGAGACCGCCCGCCGCGCCACCGAGGCCTGGCTGACGTTCAACGAGATACCGTTCGACCGCCTGCTGCTCCGTCGCACGGGCGACCAACGCGCAGACAACATCGTCAAGGCAGAGATCTACGATGCCCACATCGAACCGCACTTCGACGTAATCGGCGTCGTCGACGACCGCCGAAGCGTGGTCGAGATGTGGCGGTCTCGCGGGCTGGTCTGCTTCCAGGTGGCCGAAGGGGACTTCTGAGGCGCACCCGTCCGCGTTCAGCGACCTCGGTGCGGTCCATCCTTTTTCCGGATCTGTGTCCTGTGGGCTGGTGGTCGTCCGTCGTCTGGGTAAGTAGATGTAGAAAGACCTGGAGGAGAACACATGCGCTACGTACTTTTCATCTGCACAGACCCGACCGCCGAGCCCTACGTCGAGGCCGAGGACAACGCCGGGGAGTGGGTGGCGTCGCTGCAGGACAGCGGCTCCTACGTCTTGGGCGACCGTCTGCGGCCTGTCGAAGACGCCACGACCGTGCGCGTCCGCGCCGGCGAGCGAATCGTGGCCGACGGACCGTTCACCGAGAGCCGCGAATGGATCGCCGGGTTCGACGTGATCGACGCCGACGACCTCGACGCCGCGATCGAGATCGCCGCTGCACACCCGATGGCTCGGTTCGGCCTGGTCGAAGTGCGCCCCGTGTGGCCGCTCGGGTGACGATGTGACCGTGCCGGAAGAGCCGCCGGGCACGCTTCCGGATGCCATGGTCGCCGTGCGACACGTGGCATCGATCGAGTACGGCCGCGTGGTCGCGAGCGTGATCGGCACAGTCCACGACTGGACTCTCGCCGAAGACGCCGTGCAGGACGCTCTGGCGCGAGCGGTCGAGCGGTGGCCAGGCGACGGGGTTCCGGCGAACCCCGCCGCCTGGGTCACGACCGTCGCGCGCCGCCGCGCGATCGACCTCGTCCGTCACGCTGACGCCGAGCGCCGGGCGGTGGCTCGTCTCGAGCACGAGCCGCATGAAGGCACCGACATCGCCCAGGAAGCCGACGACCACGACGCGTTCCCGCACGGGGACGAGCGGCTGAAGCTGATCTTCACCGCCTGCCATCCCGCGCTGACCTTGGAAGCCCGCGCGGCGTTGACGCTCCGCACCGTCCTGAACGTGTCGATCGAACAGCTCGCCGCGATCTTCGCCGTCGCACCCGCGACGATGGAGAAGAGACTCGTGCGGGCGCGGGCCAAGATCGCGCACGCGAACATCCCGTACCGCGTTCCGGATGCCGCGCAGCTCGACAGTCGAAGTGCCAGCGTCTGCGAGGTCCTGTCCGCCCTGTTCACCATCGGCTACTCCGATCCGACGCTGCAGCCCGATCCCGGCGCCGAGGCCATTCGACTTGCTTGGCTGTGCCGGCAACTGCTCCCCTCGGACTCCCCGGCTCGACTCGAGTTCACGGGGCTTCTCGCCCTCCTTCTTCTTCAGCACTCCCGCCGGGCGGCACGCACCACGGCCGACGGCCTGTCCGTGCCGTTCGACGAACAGGATCGCGGACTGTGGGATGTCTCCGAGATTGAGGAAGGGCTGCGGCTGCTCGATGACGCCGTGGAGGAGGCGGCACGGGCGGGCATCCACGGCGGACGGCACCTCATCCGCGCCACCGTCGCGGCCGAATACGTCCGCCCCGCCTCGGGGACGAAGATCGACCACGCCCGCATCGCCGACATCTACGGGGTGCTGGAACAGGTGGATGCATCGCCGTTCATCCGCCTGAACCGTGCGGTCGCCGTGGCGAACGCGGGACGACCGGCCGAAGCCCTCGCGCTGACGGAGGCACTCGAAAGCTCGCTGGGAGGGCACCACCTCTACTCAGCGGTTCGGGGAGATCTCCTGCAGCGCCTCAAGCGTGTCGAAGAAGCGAGGTCTGCCTTTCGCGAGGCCGCACGCGCCGCCCCGACGGAACGCGAGCGACGGTCCTACGCCCAGCACGCTGACGACATCGCCTCGGCATCCACCTGACTTGCACCGGAGAATTCGGCCCAACCCCGACGAGGTGACCTCGAGGCGTCAGTTTCCTGCCTTACCTACCCGCGGCGATCTTCTATCGCCCGAATGATGGGGTCGGTGACCTCGCGCAGTTTGCTCGCCGTTCCGCCGTCGGCGAGACGCGCGATCAGCGCCTGCTTGGCAGCCCGCCGGTCGACACCATCGGGCAGCCCAAACGCAAGCACGTCGAAGTCTCGCTCGTCGTAGTGCGGCACCGTTGCTCGCACGCGTCCAAGCTGAGGGTGCTCACTCTTGACATGCAGATAGGCGCGCAGCTCTGGGTCGAATCCAGTGCCGCCCACGTACGCGATCGCGCCGCTTTGCACGTCGAGCCAGACGTAGAGCCAAGATCCACTCGGCTGAACTTGACCATTCCGGATCGCGACGACGCGTGGGGAGCTGAGGCTCATCCGCCAACCGTATTCGGTGCGCGTGAACCCTTGTCAGACGCGCCCTGGTTGGGGACGCCTTTCACCCTCGCTTCACTCCCGTGGCCCTGGCTCCCGATTCCGACCCTCGCACACCCCGGCTTTCCATCACGGCCTGTCCACTCAACGGAGGACAGACAGGACACGCTCGCGCGGAGTAACGTCCTACACGTCGCGTGCGGCCCGGACGTGACTTACAGCGACGTCTTGGCCGCAGGATGCAACCCTTAAGAGCGATTGTGAAGCAACGAGCGAGACGAGCAATGGTCAGCATTGGATTCGTCGGTGCCGGCGTCATCATCCTCGCCATCGTCATGGCGATTTCTGAGGGCTACATCTCAGACACAGAGCACACGACTGGGAACCTCGCACCCGCTGCTCTGACTGGTCTGCTTGGCGCATGTCTCATGCTCGTCGGCTTCGGGAGCATTCTCTTCCGAAAAGAGTGACTACGGGACTACAGCTCTGCTCATTCTGCCCCGCTACCCGTCAGGGTGGCGGGGCCATCCCTGTCCACACACCGTTCGTGGCGCGGCGATCCGCCCCGAATCGGGCTACGGTACCGAGATGAACCAGTCGACCCCGACGATCGAATCGCTGCGCGAACTCACGGACGCGGACGCCGAAGCAATCGCATCGCTTCTGGTACAGCTCTCCGCATCCGCGGCATTCGATCGCGCTCGAACCGAGGCGGTCATCGCACACCAGGCGACGGAGCTCTTGGTTGCACGTGACTCTGGGCGCATCGTCGGCACCGCGACTCTCGTGACCGCACCTTCCCTGACCGGACTGCGCGGCCATGTCGAAGACGTCGTGGTCGACGAGGCGGCACGCGGGCGCGGCATCGCGCGGCTCCTCCTGGAGCACATGACGCAGCTCGCGCAACAGCGCGGACTCCGGACGCTCGACCTCACATCCCGCCCATCCCGAGAATCCGCACTGCGGTTGTACGAGTCTGTCGGGTTCCACAGGCGTGAGACGAACGTGCTCCGGTTCACCCCTGCCACGGACTAGTTACGCCGCAACTCCGCAAGAGCTCCACGATTCCAGCCCTCCGCGCATGGCTCAGATCGCGGTCGTCGTTGATCCGTCGGTCAACCGCCAGGGCACCGGGTACTCCGCATACTTGAGCCCATTCGGAACCAGATGCTTGGCCTCTTCGGCGTAGCGTTCCGCGTCGTCAGCGTTGTCGAAGACGCCGTAGATGTCGAGGTCTCGCTCCTCATCGTTGAACACGATCCAGACTCGCATATCCTCATCCTCACTCACCCCCGACCTTGACCGATCATCCGGACCGCAGGAGACGTCCGTTCCGGCGTCTCCTCGCACAGCCACCAGATCGCTACCTTTGCTGAGCACGACGTGAAGGCTCGCGTCGAGTGGTGAAGTTCACTCCAATGAGAAACGCGAACAGCCCGACCAAGAGGTAGGCAGGAAGAGCGTCTCCAGAGGAGGGATCGGAGGCACCCGACCAGGTGAACCACGCGAGAACCCCGACCCACAACAGGACGGGGACGGTGGCGAGAAGAGTGCCCAAATTCCGACCCACTCGCCCGACCAAGGCACCCCAGAGGAGGAGTGCTATCCCGATGGCGGTGTAGACCATGTTGTCCGTCCTTCACAGTCGGCAAGCGAGCTCGCGGGATCCTGCGCGTTCGCATTCTCAATGATGCGAATTCGTCGAGGGGAGAACACCAACACGGCTCGTTGTACGAATGATTCCTCACTCAATGTAGGTAAACGAGCCAGCTCCAATGCCCCCGTCACCACCCTCATTACGAGAGCCGCGAACACAAAGATGGGTCCAATCCATGGCGCCTCCGATCCGAACAGGAATCCCCCAGCGACAACGCCGCCCACGATGACCACGTTGACGATCGCTACGACTACTCCCAGACCTCGGGGGAGGGTCATCCCGGAACTGATACCGATGCTGACCCCCAGAGCGCAGACGACAAGGTAGACAGCGAGCTCGCCGCCGATTTCCAAGATCATTGCCATCGCTCCTTCGTCAGCACGTCACTCTCATGATGACCCCTGGCACCGGCGCGGCAGTGAAGAACAAGCAGGTCTTAGGGTTGTCTCCCTGAGCGATATGCGCCTGAGCCACAATGTATGAGCCAAAGACGGCGCACGCCTGGAACACCCTCGGCAGCGCCTTTCCGAAGATTCCGCACATCCCGACCGCAGCCGTGTAGTCCCGGACCCGCGAGGTTTCAGCACGCGTGAGCTTCATTCCCCAGATCGGGCCGTTCCAGATCCAGCTCGGATCAGCCACTACCGGATACGCGGTTGTGGCGCTCGGGGTCACAACCTGGAACAGCTCATCCCCTCGCACCTCATACCGCGTTTCCACCGCGGCACCATTCGCGTCAGTCGCCCACGGAGCCGCAACGGGCACATAATCTCCGGACTCGCCCAAGAAGATCACTTCACCCGTGTCACTCTGGTACGGCTGATAGCCATCCATGCGGTATCCGAATTCGTGTGGGCTCTCGGCACCGCCCAACACGGTCTGGATGCGCGTCGATCCGTCGGCGAGCGTCTGCACAGCAACTGCATCACCCGAACGGTCGTCGGCAGTGAAGACGACAGTGCCATCCTCAGCCACCACGCCATCTCTGATGGGGATTTCGTCGGGCAGCTCGATGGCCCGACTCTCCGCCTGGGTGCCTCCATCGATCGGCACACTCACAACAACGTTCTCTTCAGCCGAAAGGGGTACTGCTGCTGAGATCTCCCCCACCGTCGTGCTCAACTGGCCACCCTGTACCACCCCCGGCTCAGACAGAGTCGTTGTCGGGGTCGCCGCCCCAATGGTGGCCGAAACAGACTCCACGTCATCAACGTCGCTGTCGGATGCATGAGCTGGTGAAGCCATCGTTGCCGTGAGGGCAAGGGTGGCGGCTATCGCGACGATGAGTTCGCGCCTTCTTTGCAACATCTCTGTGGTCCATTCGCTCGTAGCGGCCCGCCGATAGGTGGCCTCACTGCCGGGTGAGGCCACATGAGCAATGAAAGCATACGAATGAGGACGCTATTGATATTCTGCGTCCGACCCAAGCCGCCCGTCACGTGCCCGCGAGCACCTCACACCTCGTCGGGCAGGCCGATGAGCGCGGTGCCTCAGAGACCAGACGCCGCGATCCCCCGCAGCAATCGCACCACGGTCTCCTCCACCCGCTCCGCACTCAACGGCTGCCCGATCAACGCGGAGTACGACGCCATCGCGATGAACTGATCCGCGATCGCGCCCGCATCCACATCCGCCCGCACATCCCCCGCGGTCCGTCCGCGCGCCACTCGCTCCGACACCCATTCCCGAATAGGCGCCGCCAGCCTCTCGTTCAGCACGAGCCCCAACTCCGGATCAGCCGCCGTCACCTCGATCAGCGCCCTCGCCAGCGATACCCCCTCGGGTCGAGCCAGCCCCGCGGACACCGCCGTGAACCATGCGCGCAGGTCCGCGCCGAGGTCGTCCGTCATCGGCACGACGACATCCGAACCAGGGACCGTCCCCTCGAGCAGCGCCTCTCCGAGGATCGCGGCCTTCGACGGCCACCACCGGTAGATCGTCTGCTTCGACACCTCCGCCTCAGCCGCGAGGCCCTCGATCGTCACGGCGTCGTATCCGTCTGCGGCGAGCGCGCGCCGCATCGCGTCCAGCACGGACTGGCGGGCTTTCTCACTGCGAGGACGAGGCACCCGTCCACCGTACTCAGGCGTACACTGGAATATAAGTAGACGCACCGTTGCGAAACTACAACGGCACCCGAGCAAGGAGAACGAGCATGGCCCTCACCGCACACTCCACCATCGGCGACTGGATGAACGACCCGACCGGCGGCCCCCTCATCCGCGGACTCTTCGAGCAGACGGGCGCCGACCCCGAGCTCCTCACACCCGTGCTGGGCCTTCCGCTTCAGCAGCTGGTCGCGATGAGCCAGGGCCAACTTCCCCAGTCGGTCGTCGACGACCTCGTGCGCGCGGCCAACGACGGCGAGATCCCCGAAGCCGACGACTCCGAGGGCTGGACCGAGAAAGTCACCTCCGGCCGCTTCGCCGGCAAGACCGTCATCGTCACGGGCGCCGCCTCCGGCATCGGCAAGGCCACCGCCTCGCGCATCGCCCGCGAAGGCGGACGCGTGATCGCCAGCGACATCGCCGCCGAGAAGCTCGACGCCCTCAAGGCCGAGCTCCCCGATGCCGACATCGTCACGGTCGCGGGCGACCTCACCAGGCAGGACGCGATCGACGCCGTGCTCGCCGCCGCGGGCGACCGCATCGACGGCCTCGCCAACGTCGCCGGCATCAACGACGACTTCTCCCCCGCCGGCGAGACCCCCGACGCCGTCTGGGATCGCGTGATCGCGATCAACCTGACCGCTCCGTTCAAGCTCATGCGCGCGGTCATCCCCGTCATGGAAGCAGCCGGTCGCGGATCGATCCTGAACGTCTCGAGCGAAGCGGGCCTCCGCGGCAACGCCTCGGGCAACGCCTACACGGCCAGCAAGCACGGCATCATCGGCGTCACGAAGTCCGCAGCCTTCATGTACGGGCCGAAGGGCATCCGCGTGAACTCCGTCGCCCCTGGCGGCGTCGCCACCGGCATCCCGATGCCCCCGAACATGTCGGAGTACGGCTCCGGCCGCCTCGCCCCGTTCCAGCAGGCGATCCCGACCGTCGCGACCGCCGAGCACCTGGCCGCCTCGATCACGTTCCTGCTGTCGGACGACGCCGTGAACATCAACGGCGCCATCCTCGCCTCCGACGGCGGATGGTCCGTGCAGTAAGCCCGACCGCGAAGCCGACGCCCCCGCCGACCCGAACGGCGGGGGCGTTTCGCGTATCCAGTGAGTCGGTTCAGCGTCCTGCGATGCCTTGCTCCGCGTTCTCGCGGTCGATCCTCCTCATCCGCCTATCGGTCGTCAACTGCCAGAAGACGCACACCCAGAGGGGAACCACCGACACGAACCCGAGCCATTCCGGGCCGCCTCCGTTGTTGATGTAGAGCACATTTGCTAGGACTGAGAAAGCGACCGAAGCGATGAATAGGATCAAGCGGATGGGCGAGAACAAGATCCGCACCCGTTTGCGAAACGAGTTCGTGTACGCGTCCGGGTCTGTTATCTGCATGCGTACGTTCCGTACCACGGGATCACGACGCTGACGCCGGGAACATAACTAAGGAAACCTTCAAGACACCGCTTCGGCTTGGAGTTCTGCGCGACCCCGGCAGTGTAGACGGCCGGACCAGACGTAGCCAGGCAACCCGCACCGAATGCCGCTGCTCCTGCGGCCCCCGCTATAGCTCCGCCTGCACCAGCACAAACGCCGGTAATGCTGCCCGGACCCCACCCACCGCCTGCAATCGTCGCAGTCTCCGCCCGGTTCCATCGCACGCGGATCTGAATCGCGCTCATGAATCCCCAGGTCGGATCGGCGACGACAGGGAAGGCTGCGTCCGTCGTATCCACTTCCTGCGTCAGCATCCCGTCTGCGATGACGTATGCCGTGGGCACCGCGACTCCGTCGGCATCGACCGCCCACGCGGGTTCCACCTCACCGATCACCTCGGCGACACCTGCAGAGCCCCCGACCGCGCGAGTGAGCATTACACCTCCGTCTGGCTGCACTTCGGCATCGACGCCCTCCGGCAGTGGGTAGCCGAAGCTCGCCGGGGCAGACTCATCCCAGAGCACGGTCGAGATTCGCACGCCTTCTTGCACGGGAGTGACCGTCACATCTGGTCCGCCTTGTTCGCCGCGATACACGGTCGAGCCATCCGCCGCTGTCGCCCCGGCACCGGTCGGCACCCCGACCGGCGTGGACACGGTGAAGGTCGACCCGTCAGCCGCCTGAACCTCGACACCCTCGGTGGCATTCATCGGGACGTCCACCACCGCCGAGCTCTCAGTCGAGAACGCGACGGGGGCTCCCGCGGACTGTGCCGCTTCGGCGACCAATGCCGACACTTCATCGGGCGACGCGTCGCCTGGCGACGACGGGTCGTCAGCGGCCGCGGGCACCGCGAATGACGCGATCCCCCATACCGACAGCGTCACCATGGCCGTCGCCGCCAGACACCTCTTCGTGTGAATCATCGTGCTTCTCCGATCGTGACGTCACCAAGCGGCGACATAGGGGCAGGGTCGCACATGTGACGACGTTACGCATTCATATGTCTCATTGAATGCCGATATTTCGACTAACCAAGAGCACCGAGCGGACCTACACTCGACGTCATGCTGAAGCTCGTGTCGATCGTGATCCGCGTGACGGACCTCCCCGCGCAGTCCGCGTTCTGGAAGGCAGCTCTCGACTACGTCGAACGCGACCCTGCGGACGACGACTGGGTCGTGTTGAAACCGCGCGATGCCGACGCTCCCTGCATCGCCCTCGACGCCCACCACTCCGAGCGCATACTGCCTCCGCGCATCCACCTCGACATCTACGCCGAGGATCAGGCCGCCGAGGTGCAGCGGCTCCTCGCTCTGGGTGCGCGCGAGGTGCACTGGGACGGACGCCCGTCCGACGCCGACTACGTGATCATGGAAGACCCGGAGGGCAACCGCTTCTGCATCGTCGACCGTCCCGACTGGTCGGGGTGGGACGGCGCAAGCGGAGAGTGAGGATTAGCCGACGTCGGCCAACATCCGATCCACCCACACCGGATGCGGCAGCGTGGCGATCTCGGCACGCGTGAACCACCCGACCTCGACGACCTCGTCCTGATCGGGCACCGGCGGATCGAGCAGTTCGCACGCGAACGCGGTCGACACGTACGACACACGATCCCCGTTCGGATACGTCACGACGAGCGATTCGCCACCGAAAGCGCCGACGATCCCGGTGATGCGGATGCGCGCGCCGATCTCTTCCTGCACCTCACGGGTGATCGCCTCATCCGGATCCTCCCCCGGCTCGACGCCACCACCGATCAGACCCCATTCCTCCGAGCCCGCCGTGCGGGCGAGAAGGAAACGATCGCCCTCGCGGATCACCGCGGTCACGCCCGGCAGCAGCAGAAGGTCATGACCGATCCGCGCGCGGATCGATCGGACGTATTCAGAGAACGGCATGCCGGGAGTCTAGGTTCCGAGACTGCGCGTAGGCCGTCACTCCGGGCCGGGCCGTCGTTCTCGGGCCGTCGCCTGCCGGTGCGACGCGAGAGCCGCGCGCACGGCCGAGTAGATCACCAGCCACACGACAGCGATCCCGATGAAGACGTACGCGAGATTCGCGAGAAGGACGAGAAGAAAAGAGCCAGAGAACATCGCCCCAGGATGCCGCACCCCGCGCACCCGCCCGGTCAGACTCCCCGCATCCGCGCCACGGCCGCCCGAACCAGAGCCGCGTTCCCCGGAGCAGTCGTGCCATCGGGGAGCAGCAGCGTGTCTTCCAGGCCGATGCGCGACGCCAGCCCGAACTCGACGGCAAGGTCGAACACCGGCCACGTCGACCCCTCCTCGCCGTGCAACAGGATCGGGAGGTCGGGCTCCTCGAGCTGCACGTGGGCGATCATCCCCTCGGCGTGATCGCGCAGCACCTCGGCCGGCTCGTCGGGGAGCTCGATCAGCACCCGCAGGCACTGCCCGCGAACGGGCGACCGCTTCCACACCTCGAAGCCGGCCGCGTCCCACAACCCGGC
>NZ_LSJW01000077.1:0-17702 GCF_001557335.1 Microbacterium sp. CCH5-D1 | reverse complement strand
GCGGTCATGGTGCTGGTCAGCGATAACCGTGCCCCGACTCGGCCTGCTGCCCGACATCGCGTTCTGCGAGGCGCGTCCAGTCGGTCGGGGTGCGACGGTATCCGTCGCGGCGCAGTTCGACGAAGGTGGCGATCGTGGCCCACGCGGCGAGGGCGAGGAGTGCGATGAGGAGTATCATGGCAGAAACGCTACGTTCGATGCCGAACCGCCACGAGTGGCAGAATAGACTCTGAACGTATGAAAACTGCCAACCGGGAGTGTGTATGAAGACGGTCGCCTGTGTCATCCAGGACGGGTTCGCGCCCTTCGAGTTCGGCGTCGCCTGCGAGGCGTTCGGCCTCGACCGCGCCGATGACGGGGTGCCGAACTTCGACTTCCGCATCGTCGCTCCCCGTGCCGGCGTCGTGACGTCGAAGATCGGCTTCTCGGTGAACGTCGAGCACGATCTGGCCTTCGCCTACGAAGCCGACCTCGTGGTGTTCTGCCCTCTTCCCCGGGAGAACTGGGGCGACGTGGATCCGCTTCTGGTCGACGTCGCCCGCCATGCGGTCGACCGCGGCGCGTGGGTGATGAGCGTGTGCAGTGGATCGTTCATCCTTGCCGCTGCCGGGGTGCTCGACGGTCGACGCGCCACCACGCACTGGATGTACGCGCACGTCATGGCCGACATGTATCCGCAGATCGACATCGACCCCGACGTGCTGTTCGTGCAGGACGGCAAGATCATCACGAGTGCCGGCACCGCGGCGGGCATCGACGCCTGCCTGCATCTGCTCCGGCAGGAGGTGGGTGCCGAGCTCACCAACCGCATCGCCCGCCGGATGGTCGTGCCCCCGCAGCGCGACGGAGGCCAGGCACAGTTCATCGATCGCCCCATCCCCGTCGTCCCCACCGATTCGCTCGCCGCGGTCGCCGACTGGGCTGTCGAGCACCTGCGCGAAGACCTCGGTGTCGACCAGCTGGCGGCCAGGGCCCTCATGTCGCCGCGCACGTTCGCCCGCCGGTTCAAAGCCGAATACGGCGCGACGCCGGCGGCCTGGCTCGCGCGTCAGCGCATCATCCACGCGCAGCGGATGCTGGAGCGCACCGACCTGCCGCTCGAGCACATCGCCGACGAGTGCGGATTCGGTTCAGCGGCTGTGCTGCGGCAGAACTTCGCGAGAGTGCTCGGGCTGACCCCCACCGCCTACCGTGCGCGGTTCTCCTGTGCCGAGGAATCCGCGGTGCCCGCGGCCTGAGCCGGGCGGGTCCATCACGCAGCCGGATTCAGTGTCCAGGCCGGATTCAGTGTCCAGGCCGGATTCAGTGTCCAGGCCGGATTCAGTGTTCAGCCGGGGTCGCTGCTCAGCCAGGGTCAGTGTTCAGGCCGGATTCAGTGTTCAGACCAGTGCGCCGGTGCGGGCAGTGCGACGTCGCGCACCTCGACCCCGTCCTTGGTGACGGCGGCGATGCAGTAGAGCAGGGACTGCGTGGGGTAGCCGTGCGGCCGGTTGTCGCGGATGATCGCCCTGTCGTCTTCCGGAGGGAGCGCGGTCGAAGATGCGAGCAGGGCCGTCCACTCGGCCGTCCAGTCGTCGCTGTCGGCGGTCGGACCCAGGGCGCGGAATTCGGGCAGCCACGCCTGGATCCGCGGAGTCGTCGCATCGTCGAGATCGTCGTGCGCGATCATGTGCGTTCCGGGCTCGATGGGTGTTTCGCGAAGCTCGACGCCGTCCCACGAGAGCACTCTCGCGCCGGCGGGGCCCACCTCGAGCAGGTTGAAGCCGTGCATCGGCAGCGGTGCGACCGGCGATCGGCCCGTCACCGACTCCAGAGCGAGGGCGCCGCGGGACACCGCGTGAGCTGCGGGGAGGTCACGCACGTCCGCGCGGTTCAGCAGCACGGCGAGTCGTCCTTCTGCCGGGTTCGCGGCCAGCCACGCGCCGCCCGCTCGGCGGTCGCGGATACCCACCACGCCCGGAAAGTCGTCCGGCCACCACGCTCCGAGGGAGTCCCAGGTCCGCAGCGGGTCTTCGTCGCGGACCGCCAGAAGTCGTGCGGATCCGGCATTCTCGACATCGATCACGACCGTGCACACGGCATCAAGTCTAGGTCGGCGGAACGATCGTCGGCCCGCGACGGTGGATGCTGGGGCAGAATCGAGACGTGAACATCGTGGTCGGAGTCACAGGCGGCATCGCCGCGTACAAGACGGTGCATCTGGTGCGCCTGCTCACGAAGGGCGGCCACGACGTGACCGTGGTGCCCACCGCGGATGCGCTGCGCTTCGTCGGGCTGCCTACATGGGAGGCGATCAGTCGTCACCCCGTGACAACGAGCGTGCACGAGGATGTGGCACGGGTGCGGCACGTGGCTCTCGGTCAGGCGGCCGACCTCGTGATCGTGGCGCCGGCGACCGCGAACTCGATCGCGAAGATCACTGCCGGGCTCGCCGACGATCTCCTGGGGACCACCCTGCTCGCGACCGAGGCCCCGGTGCTGATCGCTCCGGCGATGCACGCCGAGATGTGGCGGAACAGGGCGACACAGGCGAACATCGCGACCCTGCGGGAGCGCGGTGTGCACCTGGTGGGTCCTGCCGACGGTGAGCTCGCCGGTGGTGACAGCGGTCCCGGCCGGATGTCGGAACCCGAGGAGATCTTTGCCGCCGCGCAGGCGCTGCTGGCTCCCGGTGACCTCGCCGGCGTGCGGGTGGTGGTCTCGGCCGGCGGCACTCGCGAGCCGATCGATCCCGTGCGTTTCCTCGGCAACCGCTCCAGCGGCCGGCAGGGTGCGGCGCTCGCCGCGGAGGCGGCCGCTCGCGGAGCCGAGGTGACCCTGGTGTCGGCGAACATCTCGGGTGACGTGCTCGCCGATGTGCGGCATCCGTCGATCCGCGTCGTCGGCGTGGGCTCCGCGATCCAGCTCGCAGAGGTGATGAAGCGTGAGGCCGCAGAGTCGGACGTGATCGTGATGGCCGCCGCGGTCGCCGACTACCGACCGGTCGCGGTCTCGGAGCGCAAGCTCACCAAGGAGGGCGGCGGGGTACCCGCCATCGAGCTGATCGAGAACGAGGACGTCGTCGCAGCCCTGGCCTCTGCACGTCGCCCGGGTCAGCTCGTCGTCGGCTTCGCAGCCGAGACTCCGGAGGACGAGGCCGAACTGCTCGCTCGCGCTCGCGGCAAACAGCAGCGCAAGGGTGTCGACCTGCTGGTGGTGAACGAGGTCGGCTGGGAGCGCGGGTTCGAGAGCGCGGAGAATGCCGTGCACATCCTGGGCCCCGGCGGTGCGGTGGCGGCGACCGTCTCCGGCTCCAAACGCGCTGTCGCGTCCGCGATCTGGGACGCGATCGGACGGGAGCGCTGACGAGGCGGACGGACTGGAGGAGAATCTCGGCGAGTGCTAAACTTGAGTCAATCAGACTCAACTTTGATCCCGTCCTCCGACTTGGTGGACGGGAGACGACCAGAAGGAGCAACTCCAGGAGGAGCGCATGACCACCCCGCAGACCGGCAACCAGAACCAAGAGCAGCAGTCCGCCCTCGAGCAGTTCGGCATCAACCTCACCGACCGTGCCCGCGAAGGCAAGCTCGACCCCGTGATCGGACGCGACAGCGAGATCCGTCGGGTCAGTCAGGTGCTCACCCGACGCACGAAGAACAACCCCGTGCTGATCGGCGAGCCCGGCGTCGGTAAGACCGCCGTCGTCGAAGGCCTCGCCCAGCGCATCGTCGCCGGCGACGTCGCCGAGTCCCTCAAGGACAAGGAGCTGGTCACGCTCGACATCTCCGCCCTCGTGGCCGGCGCCATGTACCGCGGCCAGTTCGAGGAGCGGCTGAAGCAGGTGCTCAAGGAGATCACCGAGTCCGACGGGCAGGTCATCACGTTCATCGATGAGCTGCACGTGCTGATGGGCGCCGGTGGCGGTGAAGGCTCGGTCGCCGCATCCAACATGCTGAAGCCGATGCTGGCCCGCGGCGAGTTGCGGTTGATCGGCGCGACCACCCTCAACGAGTATCGCGAGTTCATCGAGAAGGACGCAGCGCTCGAGCGCCGCTTCCAGCAGGTCTACGTCGGTGAGCCCACGGTCGAGGACACGATCGCGATCCTCCGCGGCCTCAAGGGTCGGTACGAGGCGCACCACGGGGTGACCATCTCCGACAGTGCTCTCGTTGCTGCTGCGGCCCTGTCGAACCGGTACCTGCCCGCGCGTCAGCTGCCCGACAAGGCGATCGACCTGATCGACGAGTCGATGTCGCGGCTCAAGATGGAGATCGACTCGTCTCCGGTCGAGATCGACCAGCTCAAGCGTCAGGTCGACCGGATGAAGCTCGAGGAGCTCGCCCTCAAGCGCGAGAAGGACGCTGCGTCCAAGGAGCGACTGAGCGCCTTGCGCGAGCAGCTCGTCGGCATGGAGCGACAGCTCGCCGAGCTCGAAGCCCGCTGGGCGCGCGAGCGTCAGGGTCTGAACCGGGTGGGCGAGCTCAAGAAGCAGCTCGACGACGCGATCACGCAGCGCGACCTCGCCATGCGCAATGCCGACTACACGAAGGCTTCGAAGCTCGAGTACGAGACGATCAAGCGCCTGGAGCGCGACATCGCGGAGGCCGAGCAGGCGGAGGACACCGCGTCGAGCGAGCCTCGCATGGTCAACGAGCAGGTGACCGAGGAGGACATCGCGGCCGTGATCGCCGCGTGGACCGGCATCCCCGTCGGCCGGTTGCTGCAGGGTGAGAGTGAGAAGCTGCTGCACCTGGAGAACGAGCTCGGCAAGCGCCTGATCGGGCAGAAGGACGCCGTGAAGGCCGTGTCCGACGCCGTCCGCCGTTCGCGCGCGGGGATCAGCGACCCCGGTCGTCCGACCGGATCGTTCCTGTTCCTCGGCCCGACCGGTGTCGGCAAGACCGAGCTTGCCAAGGCGCTGGCGGAGTTCCTCTTCGACGACGAGCACGCCATGGTGCGCATCGACATGTCGGAGTACGGCGAGAAGCACTCGGTGTCCCGGCTCGTCGGCGCCCCTCCCGGGTACGTCGGCTACGAGCAGGGTGGTCAGCTGACCGAGGCCGTGCGTCGCCGGCCGTACAGTGTGATCCTGCTCGACGAGGTCGAGAAGGCGCACCCCGAGGTGTTCGACGTGCTGCTGCAGGTGCTCGACGACGGTCGGCTGACCGATGGGCAGGGGCGCACGGTCGACTTCTCGAACGTGATCCTGATCCTCACCTCGAACCTGGGCTCGCCCATCCTCATCGACCCCGTGCTCGCACCCGATGAGAAACGCGACCAGGTGATGGCGCTCGTGCGGCAGGCGTTCCGTCCGGAATTCCTGAACCGCCTCGACGACATCGTGATGTTCTCGGCGCTGAGCGAAGACGACCTCGCACAGATCGTGGAGCTCTCGGTCGACCAGCTGCACGACCGGCTGAAGGACCGGCGACTCACCCTCGCGGTCACTCCGGATGCGCGGGCCTGGCTCGCCGAGCGCGGGTACGACCCCATGTTCGGTGCTCGTCCGCTGCGCCGCCTCATCCAGAGCGAGGTGCAGAACAAGCTCGCGACCGCGCTGCTCTCGGGCAACGTGCACGACGGCGACACGGTTCGCGTCGACGTGGCCGCCGACGGGATGGGCCTCGTGCTCACCTCGACGACGCCGGAGCCCGAGGCCGACTCCGACTCCGACGAGGATGACGTGATCGAGGCGGAGCTCCTCGAGGACTGACACGCCACGACTGAGCTGAACCGCTCGGACACAGAAGAGGGACCAGCGGGTGATCCGCGGGTCCCTCTTCTCGTGGGGTCTCGGCTTTGACGTGCGGGCTCAGCACTCTCGTGCAGGCTCAGCCGCGCAGACCGGAGGCCGCGGCGAGTGCGCGACCGGTGAGGGAGTCGTCGTCACGCACGATCTCGGACGGCGTCCCGCTGAAGATCAGGCTCCCGCCGTCGGATCCCGCCCCCGGACCGATGTCGATGATGTGATCGGCACGGGCGACCACTCGCAGGTTGTGCTCCACGACCACCAGCGTCGCTCCCTCCTCGAGCAGGTCGTCGAAGAGGAGGTTGATGGTGTCGACGTCGGAGGGGTGCAGGCCGGAGGTCGGCTCGTCGAGGATGATGCGGTCCGCCCGGTCGCGGTGCGGATCGCTGAGGTGGCGGGCCAGCAGCAGACGCTGCTTCTCCCCGCCGGACAGCGTGTCGAGCGACCGGCCGACCGGGATGTATCCCAGTCCGGTGCGCTGCACCCAGGCCAGGGCCTCGACCACGTCGGCATGGGCGGAGAAGAGGGCGCTGACCTCGGCCGGTGGTGCCGCCAGCACGTCGGCGATCGTGGCGCCGTCGACCCGCACGGCCAGAGCGGTCGGGTTGAAGCGCAGCCCGCCGCACGCATCGCAGGGGAGGGACACGTCGTCGAGGAACGCGAGCTCGGTCGTGATGTGGCCGCGGCCGCGACAGGTGGGGCACGCCCCGCGGGAATTGAAGCTGAACCAGGAGGGGTCGAGGCCGGAGGCATCCGCGAACACCGCCCTGACGGTGTCGGCGATGCGAAGGATGCTCAGGGTCGTGGATCGGACGCCGCCGCGCAGCGGTTCCTGTCCGACGACCGTGAAGTCCGGGTGCTGGCGTGGCAGCTCCGTGGTCGCGAACGAGCTCTTGCCGGAACCGGCGACTCCCGTGACGGCCGTGAGCACGCCCAACGGGATGTCGACGTCGAAACCTCGCAGGTTGTGCGAGCGCGCATCCCGCACCGTGATCCGGCCTGACGGTGCCCGTGTCGCTCGACGGATCGGCAACGGCTCGGCGAGCAGGCGCCCCGTCAGTGTGTCGCCGGCGCTGAGCTCGGCCGGCGTCCCCTCGAACTGCACGAGCCCACCGGCAGACCCCGCACCGGGACCGAGGTCGATGATGTGGTCGGCGACCGCGATCACCTGCGGGTGATGCTCGACGACGAGGATCGTGTTCCCGGCATCGCGCAGTCGTTGGAGCAGGGCGACGAGGCGCTGGATGTCGGCGGGGTGCAGCCCGGTGCTCGGCTCGTCGAACACGTAGGTGACGTCGGTGAGCGCGCTGCCGAGGTGTCGCACGATCTTGACGCGCTGCGCCTCGCCGCCGGACAGCGTCGCCGACTCGCGGTCGAGCGCGAGGTAGCCGAGGCCGACCGAGAGCAGGGCGTCGAGCGCATGACGGATCCCTTCGACCGCCGGTGCCACCCGTGGGTCGTCGAACTCCTCGAGCAGCGCGTGCAGCTCGGAGACCGGCATGCGCATCCAGTCCACGATCGAGCGCCCGGCGATGAGGCTGGCCCTCGCGGCTTCGTTCACGCGCGCGCCGCGGCAGTCGGGGCAGGTGTGATGCGTCACGAGTCGGTCGAGCTCTTCGCGCACGGAGGCTGACATCTTCACCGGACGCTGCTTGAGGAACACGTCGCGCATCCGCGTGATGACCCCGTCGAAGCGCGCGCTCTGCGGGAAACGCGGGTCGGGGTCCTCGAGCTTGAGCTTGTCGGCATAGAGGAATTGGTCCATCTCCTCGGCCGTGTAGTCCTTGAGCGGCTTCTCGCGGTCGAACAGTCCACAGTAGGCGAAGCGTTTCCAGCGGTACACGCCTGGACGGAACAGGCTGAACCGCACCGGGCCCTCGTCGATGTTCTTCTCGGGGTCGATCAGTTCATCGATGTCGATGTCGTACACCGTGCCGAGCCCTTCGCAGGTCGGGCACATGCCGGAGGGGTCGTTGAACGAGTACGCGGGGGAGTAGCCGGCTGACGGCTCGCCGACGCGGGAGAAGACGAGGCGCACGAGCGAGGCCAGATCGGTCGCGGTCGCCACGGTCGAGCGCGCGTTGCCCGTGAACCGACGTTGGTCGATCAGCACCGTGAACGTCAGACCGTCCATCGCCTGCACGTCCGGAGCGGGCAGCTGCGGCAGTCGCGAGCGGATGAACGTCGAATAGGAGTCGTTCACGAGCCGCTGCGCCTCGGCGGCGATCGTGTCGAGCACCAGCGACGACTTGCCCGAACCCGAGACCCCGGTGAAGACGGTCAGCAGCTTCTTGGGGACGTCGACGGAGACGTCGCGGAGGTTGTTCGTCCGTGCGCCGGTGATGCGGAGCATATCCATCCGCACACGCTAACGGGGCCCCCGGACAAACCGGAGACCCCGTTGACGGCGTCGGCGGGAGCGGTCAGGCGCTGAGGACGACCGTCTCGTCGATGGGGCGACGCACGCGCGGGGCGACCTCGCGCTGCTGCAGCACCTCGGGCAGGGCCTCGATGTCGCCGAACTCGCCGACGGCGAAGACCGTGACCGGCACGAACCGGGCCTCGAGGTCGGCGAACTCACGGACCACCTCGGGGTCGAAGCCGCTCATCTGGTGCACGAGCAGGCCGTCGTGGTGGGCCTGCACCGAGAAGTGCGCGACCGCCTGGCCGAGGTCGTAGAGTGCGTGCGTGATGGGGGTGCCATCGGCGGTGGCGGTCTCCGCGATCGCGACGACGAGAACCGCGGCGTTGCCGGCCCATGCCTGGTTGAAGCCCATCAGGGCGTCGACGACCTGGGCGTGGAGTGCAGTGCCGCGACGGGCGACGATGAAGCGCCAGGGCTGGATGTTGTTGGCGGACGGGCTCCAGCGGGCGGCCTCGAGGGCGGTCGCGAGCTTGGCCTCGTCGATCGAGTTCTGCGCGTCGAAGGCGCGGGGGCTCCAGCGGCCGGCGAGGACGTCGAGGACGGGGTGCTCGGTCGGGGCGGTGCGGTCGATCACGGGGGTGCTCACAGAAGTGCCTTTCGGAAGGAGTGGATCGGACTCCTTCGTCCGGGTACACGGGAGCCAACAGATGTATGTGCATGCATATTCCCGGATCGTCCGGATGCCCTCGATGGCCGAATCCCGCAGCGACCGGATGCCGATCGCGGTGACGAACAGCGTGACGGCGATCGCGAGCGCCACGGCCACGGGGCCGGCGGACGACACCTCGGCGACGTCGAGCCAGGCGATCGTGTAGGTCGCGACGGCCGCGACCGGGAAGGTGAACGACCAGAAGCCGAGTGTGAAGGGGAGCCGACGGTAACGCGGGATGGTGGCGACCTGCGCGGCGACGAGGAGCGTCATGAGACCGGCGAACGCGAACGAGAGCGGCGATGCGATGCCGTCGGTCAGGGCGAAGAGCGCGAGTCCGCCGACGGCCGGCGGGGCCATCAGCACCGCCAGGCTGGGGGTGAGCGCATCCGGCAGCGGGGGGCCGGCGACCAGGCGCACGAGCACGAGCGTCGTCATCACGACCCAGAAGAGGCATCCGACGCCGAACGCCGCCCATCCGAGCCCCGGCAGCCCGAGTGCCTCCGCGGCGGTCGCGGTGATGAATCCGCCGGCGACCGGCGGCAGGATGTACCCGCCGTGGATCGCGGCGAGCTCGATCCGGCCGGCCATCCAGGTGCTCACCAGCCAGCCCGCCCACACCGCGGTGCTGGTCATCGAGGCGATCACGATTGTTGAGCCCGCGACGGGGAGCGAGGGAAGCAGCCGGATGCCGATGAGCATCCCTACCAGAGGGAGGATCGCGGCGAACGGTGCCTGCACGGGGTCGCGGAGCTGCGCGCGCAGAGGTGTGCCGCTGCGCACGCCTCTCACGGTGTGCGCGGCGAGCAGTCCGATCGTCGCCATCGCCGACAGGCCCCAGAAGGCAGGGGCGACGGAAGCGGGCACCGGGGCGACGGCGGTGGCCGCCGACCAGGTCGACGCGACGCCGGCGAGGCCCAGCGCGATCGCCAGAGTGCTCAGCGGGATCCGTGCGGGAGGATTCCGGCCGGAGCGGGTGCGAGTGGAAGAGGACATGTCGAGGTAACCTCTGACATTTTACTCCGGGGTTCACGAAGGCGGCGCGGATGCCGAAGGCGGCGCAGACCCCGAGGCTAGGCGGCGAGGTCGTGCGAGGCCGCGTCGGCGAGTGCGCTGCGCACGGCGCGGATCGAGGGAGCGTCCGCAGACACACGCCTCGCGGAGGAGAAGATCTCGCGCCGAGGCTCCTGCGGCAGCGGTGCCAGGTCGACCGTCGGGGTGTCACCCGCCCACACGAGCTCCGGCAGCAGTCCCACTGCGAGTCCGGCATGGATCAGCCGCACGTGGGCGGTGAGGTCGGCGATCTCGAAGCGCACATCGGGCTCGAACCCGGCGGTGCGGCACAGCTGCTCCGCCCAGGCGCGCGACGCGGTGCCGGCAGGTTCCAGCACCCAGGGTTCGTCGCGGGTCGACCACAGCGCGGCGACGGCGTCGGCGTGCGCGGGGGTCCCTGGCCGCCGCGCGAGGGCGATCGCGTCGTGTGCGAGCGCCACCCGGTCGAGGTCGGCGTGGATCGGGCGTGTGCGGCCCGGGTACTGCTCGGCGAGGATGAGGTCGAAGTCGCGGCTGGACACTCCGACGAGTCCGGTCTCCGGGTCGGACTCCGTGACCTCCACTCGCAGGGCGGGATGACGTTCCTTGAGGGCTTCGAGCCCGCGGGGCAGGAGCGAGTGTGCCGTGGACTGGAAGACCGCGATGCGCACGGTGCCCGTGACCTCGGTCAGGGACTCGGCGACGGCGACCTGGGCGTGCTCGAGCTGGTCGAGGATGCCGATGGCCTCGGCGACGAGCACGTTCCCCTGCGGCGTGAACTGCACCCCGCGCCCGACCCGGCGCAGCAGCGGCACGCCCACGTCGCGCTCCAGCGCACTGAGCTGCTGCGACACCGATGCCTTGCTGTAGGACAGGGCGTCGGCGACGGCCGACAGTGTCCCGCGACGCGACAGCTCCACCAGCATCCGCAGTCTGTTCACGTCGAGCACGGCGGGTCCTTCGTTCGGCGCCTATCGTTCAGTGGAACTGAACAGAATCCACGCAAATCGGTTGATAGACGGAGCCTACCGAGCGGCAGGACAATGATCCAGCCGCACACGAAATCCCGGTGTGCGCTCTCTTGGAAGGTCCCACCGATGCCTGTCGCCGCCGACACCACCACCCCCCGCACCGAAGACGTCGCCGCCCTGGTGCAGCGCTGGCTCGCCGAGAGCGAGACCCACCCCGTCGAGCCGGCCGCCCAGCGCCTCTCCGAGGTGCTCAAGGACCCGAACGGACTCGCGTTCACGGTCGGCTTCGTCGACGGCGTCATGCGCCCGGAAGACCTGCGCGTCGCCGGCCGCAAGCTCGCCGAGCTGAGCGACATCACCCCGTCGCTGCTGCCCGGATACCTGCGCGCCGCGATCAAGACCGGCGGCTTCTGGGCGCCGAAGCTCCCCGGCGTTGTCGTGCCGATCTCGCGCCGCGTGCTGCGCGCCATGGTCGGGCACCTCGTGCTCGACGCCACTCCGTCCAAGCTCGGCCCCGCCATCGCGAAGCTGCGCAAGAGTGGCAACCGCCTGAACCTCAACCTGCTCGGCGAGGCCGTGCTCGGAGAGCGGGAAGCCGGACACCGGCTGCAGGGCACCCGTGACTTCCTGGCCCGCGACGACGTCGACTACGTGTCGATCAAGGTCTCCAGCGTCGTGAGCCAGCTGTCGATGTGGTCGTTCGACGAGGCCGTGGCGGACGTCGTGGAGAAGCTCACCCCGCTCTACGAGCTCGCCGCGCGTGCCGAGGCCAAGGGCAAGGCCAAGTTCATCAACCTCGATATGGAGGAGTACCGCGACCTCGACCTGACGATCGCGGCCTTCACGAGCATCCTCGACCAGCCGGGCTTGGAGAACCTCGAAGCCGGCATCGTGCTGCAGGCGTACCTCCCCGACGCGCTCGGCGCGATGCAGCACCTGCAGGAGTGGGCAGCCGCCCGTCGTGCGAAGGGCGGAGCGCCGATCAAGGTGCGCGTGGTCAAGGGCGCGAACCTGGCGATGGAAGAGGTCGACGCCGCGATCCATGGCTGGCCGCTCGCGACCTACGGCACCAAGCAGGACTCCGACACCAACTACAAGCGGGTGCTCGACTGGGCGATGACGCCCGAGCGCCTGGACGCCGTGCGCATCGGCATCGCCGGCCACAACCTGTTCGACATCGCCTACACCTGGCTGCTCGCACAGGCCCGCGGGGTGGCAGACCCGACCGGCGCCGATCCCCTCGTCGAGTACGAGATGCTGCTGGGCATGGCGACAGGTCAGGCCGAAGCCGTCCGCAAGGACGTCGGCCGTCTGCTGCTCTACACGCCGGTCGTGAACCCGGCGGAGTTCGACGTGGCGATCGCGTACCTGGTGCGCCGCCTCGAGGAGAACGCCAGCCCGGAGAACTTCATGTCGGCGGTGTTCGAACTGGCCTCCAACCCCACGCTCCTCACCCGGGAGCGGGAGCGCTTCGAGCGTTCGCTTGCCGCGCTCGCGAACGACGATCCGCAGTACGTCCCCGCCGCCCATCGGGTGCAGGATCGGACAGCTGAGGCTCCCGTGGGAACGACCACGGGCTTCGCGAACCAGGCCGACACTGACCCCGCCATCGCGGCGAACCGTGCCTGGGGTCGCGAGATCCTGAGCCGTTCGGTCGGCTCGACGCTGGGTCTGGACAGCATCGCGCTGGCCAAGGTCGAGACGGACGCCGAACTCGACGGCATCTTCACCGCAGCGACCGCCGCCGCCGAGAAGTGGGCAGCGCTGCCGGCCGCCGACCGTGCCGCCGTGCTGCACCGCGCCGGCGACGAGCTCGCCGCGCGCCGTGGTCAGCTCATCGAGATCATGGCCCACGAGGCGGGCAAGACCATTGCCGAAGCCGACCCCGAGATCAGCGAGGCCATCGACTTCGCGCACTACTACGCCGAGCGCGCGAAGGACCTGGAGACCGTCTCCGGTGCCGAGTTCGTGCCGTCGAAGGTCACCGTGGTCACTCCTCCCTGGAACTTCCCGGTGGCGATCCCCGCCGGCGGTGTGCTCGCGGGCCTGGCCTCGGGCTCTGCCGTGATCATCAAGCCGGCCAAGCTCACCCAGCGCTGTGGCGCCGTGATGGTCGAGGCACTGTGGGCCGCCGGTGTGCCTCGGGACCTGCTCGCGCTCGTCGACCTCGCGTCGCGCGACCTGGGCACGCGCCTCGTCGCCGGCCCCGCGGTGGATCGCGTGATCCTCACCGGGGCGTATGAGACGGCGCAGCTGTTCCGCTCGTTCCGCTCCGACCTGCCGCTGCTCGCCGAGACCAGCGGGAAGAACGCGATCATCGTCACCCCCTCAGCCGACCTCGATCTCGCGGCCGCCGACGTGGCCCGCAGCGCGTTCGGCCACGCAGGGCAGAAGTGCTCCGCCGCGTCGCTCGCGATCCTCGTCGGATCCGTCGCCGACTCGAAGCGGTTCGAGCGTCAGCTGGTGGATGCGGTGACCTCGATGCGCGTCGGCCTGCCCGACGACCCGGCCACGCAGATGGGTCCGATCATCGAGCCCGCGAACGGCAAGCTGCTCACCGCGCTCACGAAGCTCGAGAAGGGCGAGCGCTGGCTGGTCGAGCCGCGCAAGCTCGACGACGAGGGCAAGCAGTGGACGCCCGGCGTGAAGACCGGTGTGCGCGAGGGGTCGTACTTCCACCTCACCGAGTTCTTCGGCCCGGTGCTCGGCATCATGCACGCCAAGGATCTGGACGAGGCGCTGCGCCTGCAGAACGCGGTCGACTACGGTCTCACGGCCGGCATCCACTCGCTCGACTCCGACGAGGTCGCCACCTGGCTCGACCGTGTCGAGGCCGGCAACCTCTACGTGAACCGCGGCATCACCGGGGCGATCGTGCAGCGTCAGCCGTTCGGCGGCTGGAAGCGCTCGGCGGTCGGCGCCGGAGCCAAGGCCGGTGGCCCGAACTACCTCTTCGGTCTCGGCGAGTGGGCTCCTGCGGAGCTTCCGGCCGCGGCGCCGGGTGCGGCCGTCGTCCCCGTCGTGCGGGCACTGCTGGAGGCGGCGTCCTCCGAGGTGGACGCGACCGAGGCCGAGTGGCTGCAGCGTGCTGCCGCGTCCGACGAGCATGCCTGGATCGATGAGTTCGGCGCCGTGAGCGACAAGTCCGGCCTCGGGGTCGAGCGCAACCTGTTCCGCTACCGTCCCGTCGCCGTCGACGTGCGCATCGCCGACGACGCTCCTCTGGTGGATGGCCTCCGTGTGCTCGCAGCCGCCCTGCGCAGCGGCAGCCCGTTCACAGTGTCGGCGCCGGCACTGCCCTCTCGCGTCGAGAAGGCCCTGCGCGCGCACGGCGTGACCGTCAAGCACGAGTCGGACGCGGCGTGGACCAAGCGCTACGCCAAGGCCGCGAACTCGTGGCACCGCGTGCGTCTGGTCGGCGGCGACGCCGCGGCGCTGCACGACGCGCTCGGCGGAAGCCCGGATGTGGCGGTCTGGTCGCACGCCGTGACCGGGGCGGGACGGGTCGAGATGCTTCCGTTCCTGCACGAGCAGGCCGTATCGATCACGAACCACCGCTTCGGCAACCCCACCACCCTGGCCGACGGCGTGATCTGACCTGACCCTTCGCCGAGACCCATCGGCCACAACGAAACCCACCGTCGCTGACGTCTGCGACGGTGGGTTTCGGCGTGCGGGATGGGTCTCGGCGTCAGGGGAGGGGGCTAACCCCGCAGCGCCTCGCGGAGCTTGACGCGGGAGCCCATGCGCAGGAGCGAGTTCTCGTAGATCTTCGCGCCGATGACGATCGCCGCCACGCAGCTCGCCAGCAGGATCACGAGGCTCAGCAGCGGCTCCCACCACTGCGCCTCTCCCACGAACAGGCGCATCGGCATGCCGACCGGTGCGGAGAACGGCACGTACGACATGATCGTCAGCACCAGCGGGTTGTCGTTGAAGACGATGACCAGGATGTACGGCGCCATGATGAGCATCGTGATCGGTGTCGTGGTGGACCCGATGTCCTCCTGGCGAGAGACCATCGACGCCGCGGCCGCGAACATCGCCGCCAGCAGGATGAAGCCGAACAGGAAGAAGATCGCGAACCAGATGATGGGCGCCCCCAGCGTCGTGAGCACCTCCCGTTGACCGGTGACGATCAGACCGATGGTGGCGACCGCCGCCAGGGCGAGGATCTGCCCCATCGCGAGCACGGTGTTGCCGATCACCTTGCCGGCGAGGAGCGTGCGGGCCGGGATCGCCGAGAGCAGCACCTCGACCACGCGGGTCTGCTTCTCCTCCACGACGCTCTGTGCGATCGTGCCGCCGAACGTCGCCGCAGCCATCATGAAGACGAGCCCGAACGCGATCGCGATGAAGTAGCGCAGCAGCGGGTTGGTGGTCGCCGGCTCGAGGCTGACGATCTCGGGAGCGATCGACAGGGCTGAGACGATCTCGCCCGGGGGATCCTGCATCGCGATGATCGTGTATCCCGACGGTCCGTCGCCTTCGATCACCGCGGCATCGACCTTGTCATCGCGCACGAGCTGTTCGGCTGCGGCCCGGTCGGCGACCGTGGTGACCTCGACGTTCGGGATGGCCGAGACGGCTGAGGCGGTCTCCGCGGTGGCGGCGATCGGCGTGGTCTCGGTGTTCTTGCTCGCGAACCCGCCGAACAGGATGCCGGCGAGGGCCAGGACCAGCAGGATGCCGGTGGAGATCAGGAAGGCCTTGCTGCGCAGCTTCGAACCGATCTCGCGCTCGGCGACGAGCCAGATGCCGTTCGAGCTGCGAACGGGGGAGGGGGTGCTCACTGGATGACCTCCTTGAAGATCTGGGCGAGGGACGGATGCTTGGGGGCGAAGCTGGCGACATCGCCACGCTGTACGGCGGACTGCAGCACGCGCTGGGCCGTCTCAGGGCCGTCCGCGTCGAACAGGGCGTAGCCGCCCTCGAAGTCGACCACCGTGACTCCGGGCTCGGTGCGCAGCCACCCGGCGTCTCCGGCCGAGACCAGCTCGTACCGGTCGCGCGCGTGCTCGGCGCGGAGTGCGTCGCGTGAGCCCGCCGCGCGGATCGTGCCACCGGCGAGGATGACCAGGTCGTCGCACAGCCGTTCCACCACGTCGAGCTGGTGGGAGGAGAACAGGATCGACGCCCCCTTGGCCGCGCTGGACTGCAGGACACCCGCGACCACGTCGACGGCGAGGGGATCCAGGCCGGAGAACGGCTCGTCGAGGATGAGCACCTCGGGGTCGTGCACGAGCGAGGCGGCGATCTGCGCGCGCTGCTGGTTGCCGAGCGACAGAGATTCGATGGTGTCGTTCAGCCGCTCACCGAGCCCGAGTTCCGTGAGCAGCGAGGTCGCCCGCTCCATCGCCTCCTGCTTGCCGAAGCCGTGCAGGCGTGCGAGGTAGACGATCTGCTCGAGCACCTTCATCTTCGGGTAGAGGCCGCGCTCCTCGGGCATGTAGCCGAAGCGGCGCCGGTCGGCGGTCGTCAACGGAGCACCGTCCAGATCGACGCGTCCGCCGTCCGACGACAGCAGCCCCAGCACGATCCGCATGGTGGTGGTCTTGCCGGCGCCGTTGCCGCCGACGAAGCCCGTGAGCCGCCCGGGGGCGACCGTGAAGGACACGTCATCGAGCACGCGCCGAGAGCCGTAGCTCTTGGTGATGCCGGAGAGTTCGAGCATTCCTGTGGTCATACCCTCACGCTACGGAGCACACGTGTCTCGGACATCCCCCGCATGGCGGACTCCGCAGGATCACCCGAGCGGGGGAGGAGGAGGTCAGTTGCGCGCGGTGTGCAGCACCGTGCGCACGAGGAGGCCGGCGACGAGGGCCCAGAACGCGGCGCTGACCCCGAGCACGGCGATCCCTGACGCGGCCACGAGGAACGTCACCACGGCGGGGATGCGCTCACCCGGGTCGTCGATGGCCTGCTGCACGGACGATCCGAACGCGGCGAACAGCGCGAGGCCCGCGACCGCCGGGATGACGGCGGCAGGTGCCAGCACCACGAGCGCGGCGAAGGCCGCCGAGAACACGGCGAGCACGAGGTAGGACACTCCGGTCGAGACCCCGGCGACCCACCGCCGTTTCGGGTCGGGGTCGGCGTCCGGCGAGGCGGCGAGCGCGGCGCTGATCGCGGCGAGGTTGATGGCGTGCCCGCCCGCCGTCGCACCGAGCGCCGTGCCGACCCCGGTGACGAGCATGGCCGGGCGCCACGGCACCTCGTATCCGAAGCTGCGCATGATCGCGACGCCAGGGACGTTCTGAGACGCCATCGTCACGATGAACAACGGCAGCGCGAGGCCCACGAGGGCGCCCACCGTGAACGTGGGAGCGGTGAATTCGAGGCGCGGCAGCAGCAGACGCGGATCGAACGAAGCGCCATCGCCGATCAGGGACACCGCGACCACCACGGCCGCAGCGGCGAACGCGAGCGGCACGGCCCAGCGCGGGGCGAGCCGCGCGAACACCAGCCAGGTGAGGACGACGGGCACCACACCCCAGGGATTCGCCACCAGACCGGTGATCGGGGCGAGGCACAGGGGCAGCAGCACTCCGGCCAGCATCGCCTGCGCGATGGACGGAGGGATGCGAGCGATCAGGGCGCCGAGTGCGGGCCACAGCGCCGTGAGCAGGATGAGCGCGGCGGTGACCAGGAACGCACCGACCGCGGCAGGCCAGCCGCCTTCGACCGTGCCCGTGGCCACGAGGAGGGCGGCCCCCGGCGTGGACCAGGCGACGGTGATCGGCATCCGATACCGCCATGCGAGCACGACGCATGCGAGACCCATCATGAGGCTGACCGCGAGCAGCCCGCTGGCCGCCTGCGCCGCGTCCGCCCCGACGGCGTCGAGTCCGGTCAGCACCACCGCGAACGAACTCGTGAACCCGACGAGTGCCG
>NZ_LSJW01000076.1:0-1330 GCF_001557335.1 Microbacterium sp. CCH5-D1 | reverse complement strand
CGCCGATCGGCGCATCCGAGTCATAGCTGGTGACGGTCGGCTGCAGCACCTGATCGTGGTTCGCACCGTTCCAGAAACCGAAGTTCGTGCCTCCGTGCGCCATGTAGAGACTCACGGATCCGCCCGCACGCAGCAGCTCCTCGATGGTGCCGCCGGCACTCGCGGCCGAACGCACGTGGTGCCGCTCCCCCCAGTGATCGAACCACCCGCCCCACAGCTCACTGCACATGAGCGCATCGCCGTGACGACGCAGCTCCACCGCCTTCGCGACACCGGTGCCGAAAGTGAATGTCGCCATGGCCCCAGGCACACTGCCGTGCTCGATCATGTCGCTCGTGATGCCGTCGGCGGTCGTGAGCATCTCGACCATCCCGCGGCGGCGCAGTCCGTCACGCAGATGCGCGAGGTAGGCGGGATCGCTGCCGAACGACCCGTACTCGTTCTCGACCTGAATCGCGACGATGGGTCCGCCGTGGGCAGCCTGCAGCGGGACGAGGCGGGGGATCAGCTCGTCGTACCAGGCGTCGACGGCCGCGAGGAAGTCGGCATCGCTCGTGCGCAGAGCAGCCACGCGGCCGGACAGCCAGAACGGGATGCCGCCGTTGGACCATTCCGCGCAGATGTAAGGGCTCGGCCGCAGGAAGACATCCAGGCCCACCTCTCCGGCGAGGCGGATGAAACGCTCGATGTCGCGCCAGCCGTCGAAGCGCACATCGCCCTCGACGCGTTCGTGGAAGTTCCACGCGACATACGTGTCGACCGTGTTCGCGCCCATCGCGGCGAGGCGGCGGAGGCGGTCCTCCCACTGGTCGGGATGCACCCGGAAGTAGTGGATCGAACCGGCGATGATGCGGTGCGCGACGCCGTCGCGAAGGATCTCCCCGTCGCGCCAGGACAGGGCGGGAGCGCCGATCGGCGGCACGGCGGCCCGAGTGTCGACAGCAACGGACGCGGCGTCGACAGCCGAGGCGAGAAGGTCAGGCATAGCGCTCCAAGCACGAGTGTTTGCGTTCACATTATCGCATCACGATACTCCGCGCCTCCTGGATTCACGCCGATTGATCGCTACCATTGAGCACATGTCACCTCGTCGCCCGAGAGACGACCGCGCTCCCAGCCAGGTCGATGTCGCCCAGCTTGCCGGTGTCTCCACACAGACCGTCTCCCGCGTCATGTCGGGGCAGGACAACGTGCGCCCCGACACCGCCAGGCGCGTGCTGGCAGCGGTCGAGGAACTCGGCTACCGGGTGCACGCCGCTGCCGCCTCGCTGGCGTCCGGTCGCACACGCGTGCTGGGTGTGATCGTCGTCTCCACCGACCGCTACTCGTC
>NZ_LSJW01000075.1:0-14240 GCF_001557335.1 Microbacterium sp. CCH5-D1 | reverse complement strand
TCCTACTCCCGCCCCCACTCCTACTCATACTCCCGGCATCGTCGATACGGATCTCCCACCCGTTGTCGTGGATGCGGTGGTGACACGTTTCGCACAGCAGTACCCCGTTGGAGAGGTCGGTCGGCCCGTGATCTCGTTTCCACCAGCGGATGTGATGGGCCTTCGTCATCTCGGGCGGCAATCCGCACATCGCGCATCCCCCGTCGCGCTCCACCAGCGCCAGCCGTTGTGCGCGGGTGAACAGCCGCTTCTGCCGACCCCATTCGAGGATCTCGCTGTCGCCACCGAGAACGCACGGGATCACACCGCCACCGGCCGCCATCCTGCGCGCAGCTCCGACGCTGACCGGATGATCGACACCATCCAGGGTCGCCGACCCCGTGCCGGCTTCCAGATCGTCGAGGTTCATCCGCACGATCACCGTCGCACCCGCTACCGGCACCCGCTGCTCGCACCCGAGCACGTGCGCACAGAACACCGCCAGAGCATCAGCTTGGATCATCGGCACCGTCCGGCGGTCCGCATCGGGCGCACCCTCGTCGGGCGCATCTTTTCGCGCGGCGAACGCGGCGGTCACGTACCCCCGGATCGCGGTGACCACCGGAGCCGCGGTCTCGACGTCGAGCACCGCGTTCAGATGCACCATGCCGTCACGCTCGAACAGCGATAGCGCACGTCTGTTGCGCCGTTCGTCCTCCCTGGGCTCCAGACCGTCCGGGTCGAGCCATGCTTCCGCGCGGACCACGAGCCTGCGCACATCGTCGAGCGCCAAACCCGCCGCTTTCTCCGCCAGCACCCGCTCGCCTTCGGCGATACGCTCCGCTCCCGCGGCGATCCGACAGCGATCGAGGAGCGCGATGATCATCGCGGCGGCCGGGGCGCCGAGCGCACCCGAGTCGAGTGCCGCACTCACCGACGGGTACTTCGCCGGCAGAGGGGCGCCCAGGAGGTCACTGCGGGGTGCAGTCGCTTCGCCCACCTTGACGAGGCGCGAGGCATCGCCCGTCGACACTCCCGTCGCAGCCGCGATCAGCGTCGCCGGATTGCGGTAGCCCTGCTGCTTCGCCAGGCTGTCCGCGCCGAGCTCTGGACGCGACTCACGCGATATGCACGCCGCCACCGAGATGTGCACGGCATCCAACCGACGCCGCAGCACCCCGATCGACTCGCTCACCGCCATCAACTGCTCGCGAGACAGGTCTCCGGAGTCGTCGGCATCCGACCACGCCTCATCAAGGCGGGACATCGCCTCGTGCAACGCGGTCAATCTGGACATGCTTCATTTTATCGCGGATCGTGTCGAGATTCGAAGATTTGTTCGATCGCATGCCGGTGAGACCGGTATCCCGAAAGCCACCCTCCCCGGACCGACTCACCGACCCACCAGGCCCGCCCGGGCCACCCGGACACAGGAGCCGCCGGAGTGCCTCACTGCACGTCGGTGAACAATCCCATGACCTCCGGTCCCATCTCGACCTGGCTCAGGACGACGCGGAACGAGCCGTCCTGGTCGATCCAGAAGTCCGTCCCCTGCCCACCCGACCAGCCGAACCGGCCGACGTGCTCACCCTCGGTCTGCACCGCGACGCCGAATCCCCACCCCGTGCCCTCCCAGAATCCCGGGAAGAAGCTGTCCGCGGTCTTCGCTGCGGCCGGCACCTGGTCCGAACGCATCAGCGCGAGCAGCTCCGGGTCGAGGACGACACTCCCGCGATGGCGCCCGCCGGCGGCCAGCATCCCCGCGAACACGGCATAGTCGGCGGCCGTCGACACGAGTTCCGAGTGATTGAGATCGAACGGCGCAGGCGCGACGGAGAACCCTGCGGCCGCCGGCTCGATCTCGACCAGCTGGCCCTCCTGGTGCCGGTATGCCGCGGGCAGCCGATGCGCCTGGTCGACGGGAACCGTGAAACCCGTGTCGACCATTCCCAGCGGTCCGAAGAGGTCACGCCGAAGGTGCTCCTCCAGCGACCCGTCGACCACTCGTGAGAGCAGGATCCCGAGGATGCCGAAGGAGTGGTGGTAGCGCCATCCGGTGCCGGGCTCGAACGCGAGCGGGAGCGCGGTCAGCGCGTCCAGCCACTCCTGTGCGCCCATCGCGACCGGCTCCTGCCCCGCGGCCGTCCGATTCCTGATCATCGCCTCGGCGAGCGGCGACGACGCGACCTGCACGCCGTAGCCCGAGGTGTTGGTGAGCAGATGACGCAGAGTGATGGGCGTCGTCGCAGGCGCGACGTCGTCGAGGGGAGCATCCGGCACGCGCAGCACCTGACGATCGGCGACCTCAGGCACCCACTTCTCGACGGGATCGTCGAGAAGGAGGCGCCCCGCCTGCACGAGGCGCAGTGCGGCGACCGCGAGGATCGGTTTGGTCATCGACTGGATGCGCACGATCGCATCCGCCGGCAGGTCTCCGGCCGCGACGATCTCGAACGACCCACCGGGTTCACCGTGCACGCCGATGATCCCCGGCGCCGTGCCTCGCGCGACGTGTTCATCCAGGATCCGTGCGAGCGACATCGTCATGCAGTCGATTCAACCGGGCCGCAGCACCCCTGTCCACGCCTCGACGGCGATAGGGCAACGACGAGAAGAGGCCCCGGATGCGAAATCCGGGGCCTCTTCAGGGGAGGCGCGTCAGCGCTTACCGGCGATCTGACGCCCGACGAGGTCGCGCATGATCTCGTTCGTGCCGCCGTAGATGCGGTGCACTCGGGCATCGGTGAACGCGCGGGCGATCGGGTACTCCATGATGTAGCCGTAGCCGCCGTGCAGCTGCACTCCCGTGTCGAGCACCTCCCACTCGCGTTCGGTCGCCCAGAACTTCACCTTCGCGGCATCCTCGGCGGACAGCTTCCCCTCCGAGTAGGCCCGGAGCGCGCGGTCGATGTAGGCCCACATCGCATCGGTGGTCGCGGACATGTCGGCGAGGCGGAAGCGGGTGTTCTGGAAGTCGGCGATGCGCTCACCGAACGCCTCGCGGTCCTTCGTGTAGGCGATGGTCCAGTCGAGGGCGGCCTGTGCGGCTGCAGCTGCGGCGACGCCGATCGAGAGGCGCTCGAGTGGCAGGTTCAGCATCAGCTGGATGAAGCCCTGACCCTCTTTGCCACTGATGAGGTTCTCGTCGGGGACGAACACGTCCGTGAAGCTGAGCTCGGCCGTGTCCCAGCCGTGGAAGCCCATCTTGCTGAGCTTCTTCCCCTGGTCGAAGCCCTCCATGCCCTTCTCGACGAGCAGGAGGCTGAACGCGTCCGGACGGTTGCCCTCACCGGTCTTGACGAAGGTCACCACGACGTCGGCGGTCGTGCCGGAGGAGATGAACGTCTTCGCACCGTTGAGGATGTAGCCGCCGTCGACCTTCTTGGCGTTGGTCTTGATCCCGCGCAGGTCGGAGCCCGCGCCGGGGTCGGTCATCGCGAGGGCGCCGAGCACCTCGCCGGTGGCCATGCGGGGCAGCCACTTCTCCTTCTGCTCCTGCGTTCCCATATGCACGAGGTACGGGACGGCCAGGTCGTCCTGGATGCCGAACGCACCGGCCAGCGAGCCCGCACCGGAGGCGATGACCTCCTCCATGACGATCGTGCGGAAGCGGTAGTCCTGCAGCATCCCCGCGCCGCCGAACTCCTCGGGGACGGAGAGCCCGATCAGACCGGCCTCGCCGGCCGCCAGCATGGTCGCGCGGTCGATCTCGCCCGCGGCATCCCACCGCTCGATCGCTTCGCCTGTCACGTGGCGCTTGACGAAGTCCTTGACCAGGTCCCGGAAAGCCTCGTGATCCTCGTCGTAGATGTCGCGTTCCATGCCGTCCTCCTGAACGTGTCGTGCATCATTGCTCCGGTGATTCTACGATGCCGCGGAGGCCGGGGACAGGACGTTGTGAGAATGCATCCCATAAAACGTGAGACTGGGTTCCGCGGTTGTCGGATGCCGCAACCACGGCGTTCCCGCCCGGTTCAGTGCGAGTAATCGGGCGCAGCGGGGAGCCCGAAGAACTCCTCCAGCGTATGGAATCCGCCCTCGTGGTATGCCGCCGCCAGGTCGACCCCGACATAGCGGAGGTGCCACGGCTCCGGGGCGTATCCGGTGACCGGGGTGCCGACCTGCTCGTAGCGCACGATGAATCCGTACTCCCAGGCGTGAGCGGCGACCCAGTCGCTCTGGGCGGTGCCGCCGAAGCCGTCGAGTCCGCCGCAGCCCGCACCGCACGCCACCACATCGAGGGCGAGACCCGTCTGGTGCTCGCTGTGACCGGGGCGAGCCGAGCCGGCATCCGCCTCCGCCTGCCCCTGCGAACGCACGTGCGAGCCGTAGGTCGTCACCTGAAGACCATAGGAGCGGTAGCCGTTGTTCGCCCCGATGCGTCCCACGCCGGCCGCGGCTGCCGCATCCGCCATCCGGCCGACGGCGGCGGCCACATCGGAGCGCACACGTCCGGACGGCGTCGTCATCTGCAGCGGCACCTGAGCGAGGTCCGCCGGCTCGTAGGCGGGGGGATTCAGCGGCAGCGACTTGTTCACCACCACCCAGAGGCGTGCGGGGTCGCTGAGCGAGACGCAGGGGGCATTGCCCGCCACCACCGCCTCGCGGAAGGCCGCCCCTCCCCCGAAGCCCGCGATCGCGCCCGCATCGTCGCCGTTCGCGATGGCCTGCTGCACCGACGGCTCGGCACAGGGGTCGGCCGCCGTGGTCGCAGCGACCTTGACCGGCGGGACCTGCATGACCGCGACCGGCACGGGCATGACCTCGGCGTCGGACGACGGCACCGGACCGGACCCGATCGAGCAGAGGATGCCGATCGCCGTCAGGGCGACGCCGATCGGGAGAGCGGGTCCGCGGATCGGGGACCGCGGCGCCGCATGCTGAGCGTGCGGCAGAAAGGGCATTGGTCCATCATCTCATTCGAAGATAGTTATGAGAGCGGCTTGCATCAGGATCGATCATCTGTTCGAATGGTCGAATGCGGTGGCAAGGGCAGAAACTCGGCGAGACGGATGCGTCCGCGCTCCCCGGCCTCGAAGACCGATCCAGCGTTCTGCGCTCGGTGACCACGCCCGAGTTCGCGGGCATGACGTTCCACGAGGTGCTGTCGAAGTCGGCACTGAACCATGTCCCCGGTGCCTCGCGCATGCCGTTCGCATGGACTATCAACCCGTACCGCGGATGCTCTCATGCCTGCGTCTACTGCTTCGCCCGCGGCACGCACGAGTACCTCGACCTCGACGGCGGCTCCGATTTCGACTCGCAGATCGTCGTGAAGGTGAATGTCGTCGAGGTGCTCGAACGCGAGCTGCGCAAGGGCAGCTGGGAGCACGAGACCGTCGCCCTCGGGACCAACACCGATCCGTACCAGCGCGCCGAGGGCCGCTACAAGCTCATGCCGGGGATCATCCAGGCCCTCGCCGCATCGGGAACCCCGATCTCCATCCTCACGAAGGGAACGCTGATCCGTCGAGACATCCCGCTGCTCGTGAAGGCCGCGCAGCGTGTGCCGATCGATGTGCAGATGTCGATCGCGATGTACGACGACGACCTGCAGAAGGCCATCGAGCCGGGGGCACCGACGACGCAGGCCCGCCTCGACACCGTGCGAGCACTGGCGGATGCGGGTTTCCCCGTGACCGTCTTCCTCATGCCGATCATGCCCCATATGACCGACTCCCTCGCCGCGATCGACAGCGCCCTCGTGCGCATCAGAGAGGCCGGTGCACGCTCGGTCATCTACGGAGCCCTGCACCTGCGACCCGGCGTGAAGCCGTGGTTCTTCCAGTGGCTCGACGCGAATCGCCCCGACCTCGTCTCGTCGTACCGCGGCCTGTATCCGGGAGCCTCCGCCGAGGCGCCGAAGGGGTACAGACAGTGGCTCGCGAAACGCACTCGTCCGCTCATCCGCATGCATGGACTCGACGGCCGCCACGAGGACGACTACCCCCGGCGAGGCCTTCGATCGGGGCAGGGTCACGTGCAGTCGGGCCCTCGAGTGGCATTCGCACCCAGCGCGCGATCCGAGGCATCACCCGCACAGCCGATGCTCTTCTGAGAGCGCTGGTCCGGCGCTCCTTCGCCGGCCGCGTAGGCTCGGGGATCATGGCGATCGGTTCCACAGTCCACACATTCGAGGTGCAGCTCGCTGACACCGATCGCGGCGTCTACGAGGACTACTCGCTGCGCGCGGCCCGGCATCCGTCCGAGACCGATGCGTACATGCTCACCCGGGTGCTGGCCTACGGGCTGGAGTTCGCCGAGGGCATCGCGTTCGGTGGCAGCATCTCCTCGACGGAGGAACCTGCAGTGCTCGTACGCGACCTCACCGGGCTCATCACGGCCTGGGTCGAGATCGGCGCGCCCGATGCCGAGCGCCTGCACTACGGCAGCCGTCTCGCCGAGCGCACCGTCGTGTACACGCACCGCGACCCCGCCAAGGTGATGGCACCGTGGACGGACAAACGCATCCACCGCCGCGAGGACATCCGCGTCTACAGCTTCGATCCCGGGTTCATCGAGACCGCTTCGGCCCTCATCGAGCGCCGGAACACCATGACCCTCACCGTGACCGAGGGCGTGATCTACCTCGACCTCAACGGCACGAACCTGACTTCCGCCGTGCACGTGCACGAGCTGGCCTGACCCCGCGCCCACACTCCCCGCACGACGAAGGCCCCGCCTGCGAGCGCAGAACGGGGCCTTCGTGAATGAGACTCAGGCGGTCAGGTCGGCCGCGGTCGGCACGCGACCGGCGATCTCCTCGATCACGTCGTCGTCCAGACGGGCGTTCTCGAACGGCGCGTCGATCTCGGCGCGATCGAGCAGCTCGGTCATGCGGCGCTGACGCTGGCGCGTGATCAGCGTGACGACGCGACCCGAGCGACCGGCACGACCGGTGCGACCCGAGCGGTGCAGGTACGTCTTGTACTCGTCGGGCGCATCGGCCTGGACGACCAGGTCGATGTCGTCGACGTGGATGCCGCGGGCGGCGACGTCCGTGGCGACGAGCACGTTCACGCGACCCGACGTCAGCCGCTCGAGGTTACGCGTGCGCTTGGCCTGGTTCAGGTCTCCGTGCAGCGAGACGGCGGGGATCCCGGCGTCGTCGAACTGCTCGGCGAGCATGTCGGCGTAGGCGCGGGTGCGGGCGAAGACGAGCGTCTTGCCGTCGCGGTCGACGAGCGAAGTGAGGATGTCGGCCTTGTCGCGGTGCTCGATCACGAGCACGCGGTGCTCGATCGTCGAGGAGTCCTGGTCCTCACCGGCGACCTCGTACACGGCGGGGTCGACGAGGAACTCGTCGACGAGCGCGGCGACCTCGCGGTCCAGCGTCGCCGAGAACAGCAGCTTCTGGCTGCCTTCCGCGGTGTGACGGAGGATGCGCTGCACGGGTTCGACGAACCCGAGCTCGCACATGTGGTCGGCCTCGTCGAGCACCGCGATGCGGCAGTCGGAGAGGTCGAGCTTGCCCTGGTTGATGAGGTCCTCGATGCGACCGGGGGTGCCGATCACGATGTCGACGCCCTTCTTGAGCGCACCCACCTGACGGCCCTGCGGCACACCACCGTAGATCTGCGTGGTGAACAGGCCGACGCTGCGCGCGATCGGCTGGATGGTGCGGTCGATCTGCAGCGCGAGCTCGCGGGTCGGAGCGAGGATGATCGCGCGCGGCGAACGTCCGAACTCACGGCGCTTGCCGGCCTGCGACTGCAGCACACGCTCGACGAGCGGTGCGCCGAAGGCGATGGTCTTGCCGGAGCCGGTGCGGCCACGGGCGAGCACATCGCGACCGGCGAGCACGGCAGGGATGCTGGCGGCCTGGATCGGAAACGGCGTCGCAGCGCCCATTCCGACGAGTGTCTCGACGATGTTCGAACCGAGACCCAGATCGCCGAACGTCACACCATCGACCTCGACGGCCGCGACGGACTTCGCTTCGAGGCGCTCGTGGACGACATCGTCACCGGGCGCGAACTTCGCTCCGGTCGAGGCCGGACGGCTGGTGGCATTCCAGTCGTTGCGGCTCGGGCGCTCATTGCGTGCCGGGCGGCCACGGGTGTCCGAGGTCAGCGGACGGGGACGCTCGGTGCGGTAGGCGCCGCCGGTCGACGGACGCTCGCGCCCACCCTCGAAGGAACGCTGGGTGCGGTCGCGGTCGAAAGCACGACGTGCGCGGTCGGCGTCGTAGGAACGCTCGGGGCGCTCGTTGCCACGGTCGTTCGAGCGGGTGCGGTCGAAGCTGCGGTCGTCGCGCCGCGGACGCTCGTCGCGCTCGAACCGGGGACGGTCGTTGCCGCGGTCGTTGAAGCGGGGACGCTCGCCGCCACGGTCGCTGTTGAAGCGGGGACGCTCGCCGCCACGGCGATCGTCCCGAACCGGACGTCCGCCATCGCGGTGGTCGTTGTCGCGGAAGCCCTGACGCTGGGTGCCGGCACCGCGGTCGTCGCGACGCGCACGGTCGTCACGGTCATACCGGGGGCGGTCTCCGCCACGGTCGTCACGGTAGGTGCCGGGGCCGGTCGGACGCTGTCCGCCACGGTCATCGCGACGCGGACGGTCGTCGAAACGGCCGCCGGCGCTGGGACGGTCGTTGTAGCGAGGGCGCTCGGAGTGGTCGTCGTTGCGGTGGTGCGGAGCCTCACGGCGCCCGGACTCGGCACGGTTGCGAATCGCGCGGGCCTCATCGCGGCCTGCGCGCTCGGACGCACCCCACCGCTGCTTGGGAGCACCGCCCTCGGCCTCGGCCGGGCGGTAGCCCCGGTGACCGGCGCTGCGGCTGCCCGGACGACGGTCGTATCCGCCTGCGGCGGGAGCGGAGCGGCGGTCACCGGCATCCGCGCGTCCACCGCGCTCATCGCGCGCACCGTCGCGGGCGGGCCCGCCGTTGTGGCGATCGTGGAAGGAGGTCTTCTTGGCGCCGTAGCGCGGCTCGAAGTTGGCGGCGGGACGCCCGCCGCGGGGCTTCTTGTTCTTCGGCATTGCGGTGTTCTTTCTGTGTTCTCGCACGAGAACAGCGCCGCGCACACGCGCGAGCACCCAGCGCGTGGTCGGATGCGACCAGCGGGGTTCCGGACTGTCAGCGGCCGGGGCCATTCATGTGATGGTTGATTTGCGTCGATCGACGCTCACCATCGGCCCCTGGACTCACACTTCACACACATAAAACGTCCGCGCCAACGCGCGGGTGTCCGAAGCCGACCGTTCAAGTGTAGCCGACGCTCCTGAGAGACCGCACAGACCCCCGGTGCCGACCGGGTGCCTCTACGCTGAGGGAGTGATTTCCGTCTCCCCCACCGGCACCCAGATCGCCCTGCAGCTCGGCGACGTCACCGCCCAGATCGCTCAGGTCGGCGCCTCCCTCCGTTCGCTGCGCATCGGGAGCGTCGACCTCGTGCCGCCGTATCCCGAGGACTCTCCGACCCCATCGTGCTCCGGAGTGGTCCTCGCCCCGTGGCCGAACAGGGTGCGTGATGGCCGATGGAACGATGCGGGTACGGTCAGACAGCTCGCCATCACGGAGCCCAAACTCGGCAATGCGAGCCACGGCCTGCTGCGTTTCACCGCCTACGAGGTCGCCCAGACCGAGACGGCAGCGGTGCTCCGCGCGACGATCGTGCCCCAGACCGGATACCCGTACCTGATCGAGACCGCCGTCACATACACCCTCACCGCCGACGGCATCGATGTCGTGCACACCCTGACCAACCGTTCGACCGGCCCAGCCCCGGTCGCTCTCGGAACCCACCCCTTCGTCACGATCGGCGACGTCGATCCGCACGACCTCGTCCTGCGGATCCCCGCGGAGACCGCCATCGAAACGGATGAGCGGATGCTGCCGACCGGCACCCGACCGGCCGACGCCACCCTGCGAGAAGGGGCGCGTCTCGGCGATGTCTCCCTCGACACCGGCTTCGCAGACCTGACCCGCGACGCGGACGGAATCGTCCGTCACTCCCTCACCGCACCGGACGGCCGACAGGTCACGCTCTGGCAGGGAGAAGGCTTCGACTACGTGCAGGTGTACACCACGCCCGCCTATCCCGGACAGAGCCTGGCCGTCGCGATCGAACCCATGACCGCGCCCGCCGATGCGCTGAACAGCGGCCTCGGCATCCGGCGCCTCGACCCCGACGAGACCTGGACCCTGCACTGGGGCATCACCCTGAGCTGACAGCCCCACGCTCTCTCCGCGACAGCCCCACACTCCCTTCGCGAGCTTCCTCCGCGAAAACGGAGACCGAATGACGCCCGGCCGGCGAGTCGGATGGGGACTCGCCGGGCGAGGCGCACATGGTCTCCGTTTCGGCCGGACGGAGCCGGGAGCGTGCTCTACTCTCCGCGCTCCCGCAGCTCACGCCGTGTGAGCTGCGGCGCGTGCGGCAGGCCGGACGCGTCGATCAGCACCGGGCCACCGGAGCCCGTCGCGGCGGCAGGCGCGGCGGGGTCGGCCGGGGCGTCCGGACCGGGCGCCGCACCGGCATCCGAGCCCCCGGCCTTGCGGGCAGCGCGGCGCTCCTTGGCACCCTCGACGAGGTTGTACAGCGTCGGCAGCACGATCAGCGTCAACACGGTCGACGAGATCAGGCCGCCGATCACGACGATCGCGAGGGGCTGCGAGATGAAGCCGCCGTGGCCCGTGATGCCGAGCGCCATCGGAGTCAGAGCCAGGATCGTCGCGAGCGCGGTCATGAGGATCGGCCGCAGACGCTTCTCCCCACCGGCCTTGACCGCCTCGATCGTCGACAGACCCTTCTCCCGGTACTGGTTCACGAGGTCGACGAGCACGATCGCGTTGGTCACCACGATGCCGATGAGCATCAGCACGCCGATCAACGACGCGACGCCGAGCGGCACGCCCGTGATGATCTGCAGCAGGATCGCCCCGGTCGCCGCGAACGGCACCGAGATGAGCAGTAGCAGCGGTTGGCGCAGCGACTTGAAGGTCGCGACCATGACCACGTAGACGATCAGGATCGCCGCGAGCATCGCCAGCCCCAGCTGCGAGAACGAGTCGGCCTGCTGGGACGCGACACCGCCCACCTCGGCGGATGCACCGTCGGGCAGGTCGACCGCCGCGAGCGCGGAGTTCACCGACTGCGTGGCCGTGGCGAGGTTGTCGGACGCCGGCGGCACGGTGATCGTCGCAGTACGACGGCCCTGCTCCGTGGTGATCGAGGTGGGTCCGTTCTGCTGCTCGACGGTCGCGATGTCCTGCAGCTGCACGATGCCGGTAGGCGTCGGGATGGTGAGCTGCTTGAGCGCATCGACCGTGGTCGGTGGGTTCGGAGTCACGATGTAGACCGTCAGCGCGGTGTCGTCGATCTCGACGGATCCGGCCTGCTGCGGGCGCATGGTGCCCGAGACGATGGCACCGACCGCGACCTCCGAGAGTCCTCGTTGCGCGGCGGCTTCCCGGTCGACCACGACGGCGATGTACGGCAGCGACGCGGCGAGATTGTCGCTCACCTGGCCGACGCCGTCCTTCCCGTCGAGTTCCTTGACCAGCGCGGTGGTCGCCGTCTGGAGGTCGTCCGAGTTCGAGGCGCTGACCGTGATCTCGATGTCGCTCGATCCGAAGCCGGCCGAGGCCGAGACCGCGACGTCCCCGACCTCGTCACCGAGGCCGTCGATCGCATCCTGCACATCCGCGCGGAGCTTCTCCTGATCGGCGTTCGAGTCGGTGAGCACCGAGTACGTGACGCCCGCACCGCCCGAGAAGGCGTCGCTGAGCGCCGAACCGCTGGTGCCGATCGAGGCCTGTACGTGCTCGATGCCGTCGATGTCGAGCAGGGCGTCTTCGACCGCCACCGCCGCATCCGACTTGGCCTGCAGACTCGCCGTCGGGCCGAGGTCCTGGGTGATCGTCATGGTGTTCTGGCCGGAGTCGCCGAGGAAGTTGACCTTCATCAGCGGCGCTGCGGCGAGCGTGGCGCCGAGCACGACGACCGCCAGGATCACCGTGACACCGGAGTGCTTGAGCGTCCAGCCCAGGATCGGCCGGTACTGCCGCTGCAGCCACGTCGGCGGAGCGTCGGGGTGCTCTGGGTCGATCGCGTCGCCGTGCTCGTCGAGCAACGGCTTGCCCGGCTTGAGGAACCAGTAGGCGAGCACCGGCACGATCGTCAGGGCTACCAGGAGCGAGGCGACCATCGCGATCGTCACGGTCATCGCGAACGGCCGGAAGAGCTCGCCGACCATGTCGCCGACGAAGACGATCGGCAGGAAGACCGCCACGGTCGTGATGGTGGACGCCGTGATCGCCATCGCGACCTCGCGCACCGCGAGGCGGATCGCATCGCCCTTGTCGGCATCGCCCACGTAGTGACGTTTGATGTTCTCGATCACGACGATGGAGTCGTCGACCACTCGACCGATCGCGATCGTGAGCGCACCGAGGGTGAGCACGTTCAGCGAGTAGCCGAACGCCTGCAGCCCGATGAAGGTGATGAGCACGCTGGTGGGGATCGAGATCGCGGTGACGAGGGTGGAGCGCACCGACATCAGGAAGACGAGGATCACGAGCACCGCGAACACCAGGCCGAGCATTCCCTCGGTGGCGAGCGTCTCGATCGACTGCACGATGAACGGCGCCTGGTCGAAGATCACCGTGAAGGTCGCGTCCGGGAAGGCGTCGCCGATCGTGTCGAGCGCGGCGATCACGCCGTTGGACACCTCCACGGTGTTCGCGGCCGGGAGCTTCGTGATCGAGATCGACAGCGCATCCTTGCCGTCGACACGGGAGATGGAGGTGACGGGATCGGACTCCTGCACGACCGTCGCGACATCGCCGATCGTGACGTCGCTGCCCACCAGCGGAAGGGCGGCGATCTCCTCGACCGAGGTGATCTTCGCGCCCGTCTGCACCGTCAGCGTCTGACCGTTCTCGGTGATGTCGCCACCAGGGAACAGCGTGCCGTTCTGGTCGAGTGCGTCGTTGATCGCCGAGGTGCTCTGGCCGGCAGCAGCGAGCTTCGCCACGTCGGGCGTGATGCTGATGCGCTGACCGACCCCGCCCACGATCTCGGCCGCGTTGACGCCGTCGACGTCTTCGAGTTCGGGGATCGCGACGGATTCGAGCTGGGCCTGGGCGTTGTCCGCGTCCTCGAACCCGGTGACGGCCACCTGGATCACGGGGAAGTCGTCGATGGAGACCGACAGCACCTGCGGCGTCACATCCTCCGGCAGCTGGGACGAGATGCGGTTGATCGCCTGCTGGATCTTCTGCTCTGCCGTGGCGAGGTTCGTGCCGTAGGCGAACATCGCCTGCACGATCGACGCGTTCGTGGTGCTCGTCGCCGTCGTCGACTCCAGGCCGGGGACGCCCTGGATCGCCGCTTCCACCGGGGTGGACACGTCGTTCTCGACGACCTCGGGCGATGCGCCGGGGTAGGTCGTCATGACGACGAGCGCCGGCAGCTCGAGCGAGGGGATGAGCTCCTGCTTGAGGTTCGTGAGCGCGAGGCCGCCGAACACCGCCGCGACGATGGTGATCAGCGCGATGAGCGCGCGGTTCTTGAGGCTCAGGATGGCGAGTTTCGACAAGGCGGTTTCCTCGGTGTCAGGGTGTGGCTGTCGCTGCGGAGGGGGTGAAGACGGAATCTCCGAGGATCCGCGCCAGTGCGGACTCGATGAAGGACTGGGCAAGGCGGTCGTCGCGGATCTGCGTGCTCCACATGACGCCGTCGATGAAGATCATCGCCGCTCTGGCACGGTCTTCGCCATAGGTGGGCGTGAGCAGATCGACCAGGCGGTCCGACAGATGACGAGCGAGATCGCGCAGGCGGGGGTCGTGCACGGCGGCGGTGACCACCGCACGGTCGGCCTGCACGGCGTGATGGTCGTCCATGCTCTCGAACACGAGGGCGGCGATGACGTCGGGCGTGTCGCCGCGTTCGGCGATGGTCTGACGCACTCCGTCGAGGCGGGCATCGACCTCTTCCGCGAGGGCGCGGAACGCGGCAGCCCTGAGGTCGTCGAGGGTGTCGAAGTACTGCGTCGTCGCCCCGAGAGGCACCCCGGCACGCGCGGCCACCATACGGTGTGTGACCGCTTCGGCACCCACCTCGACGATGAGCTCGGCGGTCGCGGTCACGATCTCCCGACGGCGCGCCTCAGGGTCACGTCGCCGACGCTCCCCGTGCCTCATCCCGCCCCCTTGGACATCCGTACATGTACGTTTGTACATTTCAGGATTGTGAAGACGCTGGGAGGCGGCGTCGCCCCAGCGTTTCGAATCGCGCACATGGTTCGATCTGGGC
>NZ_LSJW01000074.1:0-22373 GCF_001557335.1 Microbacterium sp. CCH5-D1 | reverse complement strand
ACCCTCACCCCCGTGCCGTTCGACCCCGAGGTGCAGGCCGTGCTCGATGAGCTCGACAGGAACCCGCAGCCGGCGCTGACCCGCGACACCCTCCCGCGCGAGGGCACCGACCGCATGTTCCCCGACAACGACGCCGTGATCGCCGGACGTGCGATCGAGTGGGAGGACCGGATGATCCCCGGCCCCGCCGGCGCCCCTGACATCGAGATCACGGTGTTCCGTCCCGTCGGCACCGCGCACGAGGTGCTCCCCGGCTTCGTGAACATCCACGGTGGGGGCATGATCGTCGGACACCGCTCCTGGGAGACCGGCCGCGTGGTCGACATCGTCGCCGAGCACCACGTCGTCGCAGTGAACGTCGAGTACCGTCTCGCGCCGGAGGACCCTTTCCCGGCCGGAGTCGAAGACTGCTACGCCGCCTTCCTCTGGGTGCACGCCCACGCCGCCGACCTCGGGATCGACCCCGATCGCATCGTGGTCGGAGGCGGCAGCGCCGGTGGTGGCCTCACGGCGGCCGTCGCGCTGATGGCCCGCGACCGGCGCGGACCGGTCATGGCAGGGCAGCTGCTGCTGTGCCCGATGATCGACAACACGAACACCACCGTCGCGAGCCGCCAGTACGACGGCATCGGCACCTGGCAGCGGGAGATGAACCTGCTCGCCTGGTCGTGCGTGCTCGGCGACGACCTCGCCTTCAGCCCGGAAGCCCCGGCGTACGCCGCTCCGAGCCGTGCGACCGACCTCGCCTCCCTCCCACCCGCCTTCATCGAGGTCGGCGAGGCGGAGGCCTTCCGCGACGAGGACACCGAGTACGCGCTTCGCATCTGGGCCACCGGCGGTCAGGCGGAGTTGCACGTGTGGGGCGGTGGCGCGCACGGCTTCGACATGTACATGCCGGATGCCGAGATCTCGCGCGCGGCCCTCGCCACCCGCGCCTCCTGGCTGCGCCGGATCTGGCTGGAAGCCCGATGACCGCCCCCGCGCCGGTGCCGTACGACCCCGCGCTCGTCCCGGGGCTGACCGCGTTCGTCGACCTCGTCGAGGTGATCCCGCTGCGCGCCGAGACGATCCACGCCAACCGCGACCACTTCGCGACGATCATCCCGCCCATGGCGACACAGGCCGCCGGGCGGGCGGTCGCCTGGGAGGATCGGACCATCCCCGGCCCCGACGGCGCCCCCGACATCGAGGTCACGATCGTCCGCCCGACCGCACCCGCGTATGCACCGGCGCCGGCCGTGCTGTCGATCCACGGCGGCGGCATGGTCCTCGGCACCCGGTTCTTCGGCACGGGCGAGCTCATCGACCTCGCGGAACGCCACGGCGTGATCGGCGTCGCCGTCGAGTACCGCCTCGCCCCCGAGCATCCCGGTCCCGCACAGGCGGAGGACTGCTACGCGGCATTGGAGTGGATGGCCGCGCACGCCGACGAGCTCGGCATCGACCCGGACCGCATCATCGCCTCCGGCATGAGCGCGGGCGGCGGGCTCTCCGCTGCCGTCGCCCTGATGACACGCGACCGCGGCGGCCCACGCCTGGCAGGACAGCTGCTCGGCTGCCCGATGCTCGACGACCGCAACGACACCGTCTCCAGTCGCCAGTACGACGGGTTCGGCGCCTGGGATCGCCACAACAACGACACGGCCTGGAACGCCATCACCGGATCCGACCGCGGCACGGACCGGGTCTCCCCGTACACCTCGCCCGCGCGCGCCGACGACCTGTCCGGCCTCGCGCCCGCGTTCATCGAGGTCGGAGCGGCCGAGACGTTCCGAGACGAGGCGGTCGACTACGCCCTGCGCATCTGGGCGACGGGAGGTCGCGCGGAGCTGCACGTCTGGGCCGGCGGCTATCACGGGTTCTCCGGCTTCTCCCCCGAAGCGGAGGTCTCACGGGCGGCCGTCGCCGCTCGCGACAGCTGGCTGCGGCGCACCCTGCGCCTGGACGGATGAGCATCACCTCGTCCGGACCGACCCCGCGCCCGCGGATGGGCACGCTGCGGGCCATGCTCGTGCTCGGCATGCTGGAGGCGTTCGGTCCGCTGTCGATGGATCTGTATCTGCCCCAGCTGCCGCAGCTCGCCGCGTCCCTCGACACCACCGAGGCGCTCGCTCAGGCGACGATGTCGGCGTGCATGATCGGCCTCGGCCTCGGCCAGCTCGTCGCCGGGCCGCTCAGCGATCGTCTCGGCAGGAGGCTCCCGCTCATGGTGGGCGTCTCGGCCTTCGCCGTGCTCTCCCTCCTGTGTGCTCTCGCCCCGACGATCGAGGTCCTGCTGGTGGTCCGCTTCCTGCAGGGTCTCGCGGGGTCGGCCGGCATCGTGATCTGCCTCGCAATCGCCCGCGACCAGTTCGAGGGCGTCGAGCTGTCGCGCATGCTGTCGCTGTTGTTCCTGGTCTCGGGCACCGCGCCGATCGTCGCACCCGTGGTCGGCGGTCAGCTCGCGCTGATCATGGATTGGCGAGGCATCTTCGGCGTGCTCAGCGCGGTGGGTGTCGTGCTGCTCCTGGTCGTCGTGCTCGCCCTGCCGGAGACCCTGCCTGCCGCCGCCCGTCACGGCGGAGGTCTGCGCACGCTCGGACTCCATGCCGGGGCCGTCGTCCGCGATCGTCTGTTCGTGGCCGTGCTGTGCGCCGCAGCAGGAGGCGGTGTCGCCTTCTTCACCTACCTGTCGATGTCGTCGTTCGTGCTGCAGGACGAATTCGGCCTGAGCCCGCAGTCGTTCAGCCTCGCTTTCGCGGCTGGAGCGCTGGCCAGCATCGCCGGCAGCCAGCTCAGCCGTCTCGTGGTCGGCAGATGTGGCCCGCTGCGCGTGTACCTCGGCGGCATCTCGGCCACGCTGGTCGCGACGACCGCATTCCTGGCGCTCGCCCTCTCCGATGTCGGCGTCACGGGCATCGTCGCCGCGTTGATCGGCTTCATGCTGTGCTCGGGGCTGGGTGGCCCCAACGGGCAGACCCTCGCGCTCGCCCACCACGGAGCACGAGCGGGCACCGCCTCTGCCCTGCTCGGCATGTCGACGTTCCTGTTCGGCCCCGCGCTCGCGCCGATCGCCGCGGGAGTCGGCGGCACGAACGCGGTCACGATGGCGGTGACGATGACCGTGGCTGCGGCCGTCGCCGCGGTCGCCGCGTGGGCGTTCGTGCGCCCGGCCGCGGTCGTCTGAGAGCTCCGCTCAGAATCCGAGGCACATGACAGCGACGCCGGCAGCCATCGCCCACGACTCGACGGTGAGCAGACGCGCCGTGCGACCTCGATGCACGGGAGCGACGAACCACTCCGCGACGACCGTCCACAGCACGACCCCGACGACTCCGACCAGCACGAGCACCGACAGCACTCCCGACAGCCCGTGCCCGCCGTGACCGGACGACACGGATGCCGAGGCGCCTCCTCCGACCGGATCTGCCGCCACCACTCCGTCGAACGCGCACATCGCCATCACCAGGGAGACCAGCGCTCGATGACAGCAGCTCGCCGCCGCCGCCGTGCCGCGCACCCCCATCGTGCCCACCATGGCCGAGACCAGCAGCACGGCACCCAGGACGAGCCCGACCAGCGGGTTGCGGCCGTCGGTCGCCGCGAGCGCGAGCATGGCTGCAGCCATGATGAGCGACGCCTGCCGCCCCTGCCAGGGCACGGCGCGCCAGAGCGCCGCTGTAGCGGCGGCGGAGACGATCGCCGCCGCGGCCATCAGCCACGGTGCTGCGGGGAGGAGGTGAACCACAGCCGCAGTATATTGATCAATCGCTCAATAACGCTAGACCGCAATGCCGCAGGTCTCGACGCCATGCGCCAGGATGGAGTCATGCCCCGCATCGTCGACCACGATGAGCGCCGCAGGCAGATCGCCGAGGCGCTGCTCGCCGTCGCCGCTCGCGACGGACACGAGAGCGTGTCATCGCGGGCGGTCGCGAAGGAGCTGGGCGTCGCGACGGGTGCACTCTGGCACTACTTCGACGGCTTCGACGAGGTCGTCCGCGCAGCCGCGGCCGAGGTGACCCGGCGCACCGAGGAGCGCATCGCCGCGGCCACGGCAGGACTTCGCGGCCTCCCCCGCCTCCACGCACTCATGCGCGAGGTGCTCCCGATCGATGAGCGCACCCGCACCGAGGCGCACGTCGTGGTCGGATTCTGGGGGCGCCTCGCAGCACTCGCCCCCGCGCCGGACGCGGCGGTACCCACCCTCGCCACCTGGCAGGAGAGCACCCGGCTCGCGCTGCGCGAGGCGGTCGAGGACGGCGAGCTGCGCACCGACACCCCGACCGAGACGATCGTGACGCTGCTGCGCTCCATCACCTACGGGCAGCAGATCGTCGAGGTCACGGAGCCGCAGTCCGCCGCCGCGCACCTCGCCGTGCTCGACGCCGCGCTCGCCCCCTGGCGCGCCTGAGACCCGCCTCCGCACGCCTCGTCGGGAAGACGCCCCGTTGCGAAGGACGGGCTGTCGGCCCTATCATCGTGCCAACCCGTTTATTGAGCAGTCGCTCGAAAATAGTGAGGTCGATGATGTCCCACCATGCTCCGCAGCCCGTGTCGATCGGGAAGATCGCCGCTCCGCACCCGCACGATCCCCTCACCGGAACCGAGATCGCCGCCGCCCGTGAGGTGCTCGACGCCGCTGGTCTGATGACGGCGACCACCCGCGTGCCGATGCTGCTCCCCGACGAGCCCACCAAGGACGAGCTCGCGACGTGGACCGCCGGATCCGCCGTCGACCGCCGCGTCGACGTGACACTGCTCGACATCGCCACCGGGATCGCCACGGAGGTCGTGGTCTCGATCACCCGTCGTGAGGTGCTGCGCACGCACCGGGTGCCGAACGACGCCCCGCCCTACGGACAGCCGCAGTATCTGTTCGAGGAGTACGAGCGCGCGGAAAGCATCGCGAAGGCCTCGCCGGAATGGCAGGCCGCGATGAAGCGTCGGGGGCTCGAGGAGCACATGGCTCTCGCCTTCTGCGGCCCCCTCGCTCCCGGATACACCGGGCGTGCCGACGAGGTGGGCCGCCGGGTGATCCGCTCGCTGACGTTCCTCAAGTACGACGAGCACGACTCCCCGTGGGCGCACCCGGTCGAAGGCCTCATCGTGCACATCGACCTCACCTCGAACAGCGTGATCCGCGTCGAGGACCATGGCGACGTGCCCGTGCCGGCCGGACACGGCAACTACTACCCCGAAGTGCAGGGCGAGGCGCGCACCACTCTGAAGCCCATCGAGATCACCCAGCCGGAGGGGCCCAGCTTCTCCGTCACCGGGTCGCTCGTGGAGTGGGAGGGCTGGTCGATGCGCGTCGACTTCAACGCCCGCGAGGGACTCGTGCTGCACGACGTCACGTTCCAGGGACGATCCGTGCTGAGCAGGGCGAGCGTTCCGGAGATGGTGGTCCCCTACGGCGACACCGCTCCCGGACGCTTCTGGATCAGCTACTTCGACGCCGGCGAATACCTGCTCGGCAAGAACGCCAACCACCTCGAGCTCGGCTGCGACTGCCTCGGTGTGATCCGGTACGTCGACGGCTACGTCGCCGACGACCACGGCCACCCGGTACGGATCCCGAACGTGATCTGCATGCACGAGGAGGACTACGGCATCCTCTGGAAGCACACCGACCTCGCCGGTCGCTCCGACGTGCGCCGCTCCCGTCGGTTCGTGGTGTCGTACTTCTCCACGATCGGCAACTACGACTACGGCTTCTACTGGAACTTCGGCCTCGACGGCTCGATCGAGGTCGTCGCCAAAGCCACGGGCATCGTGTTCGCCGGTGCGGGTGAACCCGGCGTGCGGCAGCGGCATGCGACCGAACTCGCGCCCGGCGTGTTCGCCCCGGTCCACCAGCACCTGTTCTGTGCGCGCCTCGACGTCGCGATCGACGGCGAGGACAACCGGCTCGTCGAGGTGGATGCCCAGCGCATCCCGATGGGCGCGGACAACCCCTTCGGCAACGCCTTCACATGGTCGGAGACACCGCTGCGCACGGAGTCGGAGGCGCAGCGCGACGCGGACTCCTCTGTGGCGCGGGTCTGGGAGGTGCAGAGCGCCTCGCGGACGAACCACGTCGGCCGACCGACGGCGTACCACCTGATCCCGGAGCCGACCGCGCTGCTGATGGCCGACCCGGAGTCCTCCGTCGCCGCGCGCGCCGCCTTCGCGACGAAGCACCTGTGGGCGACGCGCTTCGAGCCGGGGCAGATCTGGCCGGCCGGTCGCTACCCGAACGCCCATCAGGGCGGCTCCGGACTGCCGGAGTACGCCGCCGCGGACCGTGACATCGACGGACAGGACATCGTGCTCTGGCACACCTTCGGCCTGACGCACTTCCCCCGCCCCGAGGACTGGCCCATCATGCCCGTCGACTACGCCGGCTTCTGGTTCAAGCCCGCAGGGTTCCTCGATCAGAACCCGGCCATGGACGTGCCGGAGTCCTCGCAGGCGCACGGAGGTGCGGCATCGGCCTGCTGCGGCGGAGGGTCTTGCACCTGCGGGCACTGATCCTGCGCCTGCGGAGCCGAGCCTGCAGGGCACAGGCACAGGCACCGCGCTCGCAGGTCGCAGGCCCGGCGTCAGTCAGTACTGCGCCGAGAAGGCCCCGTCGGACTTCAGCAGCTGCCCCGAGATCCAGCGACCCTCGTCGGACACGAGGAACTCCACCACGGCCGCCACATCCGCGGGCCGGCCGAGGCGTCCGAGCGGGGTCATCCCGGCCAGGCCCGTGCGCGTCTCGTCGTCCATCCAGCCGGTGTCGACCGGTCCGGGGTTCAGCACGTTCGCGGAGATCCCCCGGGGGCCGAGCTCGCGCGCCGCGGAGATGACGAGGCGGTCGAGCGCCCCCTTCGACGCGCCGTAGGGGAGGTTGCCGGTCACGTGGTCGCTGGTCAACGCCAGGACCACTCCCCCGTCGTCGCCGACCTGACGTGCGAAGGCCGCGATCAGCAGCAGGGTCGCTCGCGCGTTCACGGCGACGTGCAGATCGAAGCTCTCCGCTGTGGTGTCGAGCACTCCTGACTCCACATCGTGCGCGTGGCTCAGGATGAGCGCGGTGATCGGTCCATGAGTCGCCGTCACCTCCGCGATCAGCGCTTCGGGCCCCTCGACCGTGGAGAGGTCGGCGGGGTGGTCGGCATCGCGCAGGTCGCTGGTGACGACGGTCCAGCCGGCGGCGCGCAGTCGGGGGACGATTCCGGCGGCGATGCTGTCGGCGCGCGCAGCGCCGGTGATCAGAGCGAGGGGCATCCGCATACCGTATCGGACGCGCGGGAAGCGCGCCGATCAGGCGAGCGCGGTGATGGCGTCGCGAAGGATCCCGTCGGCCTCGTCGAGCGCGGACGCCGCAGCATCCGCCGTCGCATCGGCGGCGAGCATCAGCAGCGCGAGCTTGACCGAGCCGTCCGCCGCCTGCAGCGCCGTGGCCGCCCCCGCGGTGTCGACGCCGGACAGCTGCGACACCGTGCGGATCGAACGGGCGTGCAGCTTCTCGTTCGTGGCCAGCAGATCGACCATGACGCCGCGATACGTCTTGCCGAGGTTGATCATCGACAGCGTCGTGAGCATGTTCACGACGAGCTTCTGCGCCGTCCCGGACTTCAGCCGCGTGGACCCGGAGATGAACTCGGGTCCGGTGACGACCTCGATCGCGACCTCGGCCACGGCCCCGATCTCGGAGTCGGCGTTCGACGCTATCGCCACCGTGAACGCGCCGATGCCGCGCGCGTACGTCAGGCCGCCGACGACGTAAGGAGTACGGCCGGAGGCCGAGATGCCCACCACCGTGTCGCGCTCGGTGAGTCCGAGCTCGCGCAGCGACGCCTCGGCGGCCGCGTCGTCGTCCTCGGCGTTCTCGACGGCGGAGCGGATGGCCGTCTCACCACCCGCGATCAGACCGACCACCATCGAGGGGTCCGTGCCGAACGTCGGCGGGCACTCGCTCGCGTCGAGCACGCCGATGCGGCCCGCGGTGCCCGCTCCGATGTAGATGAGGCGTCCGCCGCGACGGAACCGCTCGGTGATGCCGTCGACGGCAGTCGCGATCTCCTCCGCGCGCTCGGCGACGGCTTCCGGCACCCGGCGGTCCTCCGCGTTCATCCGTCGCACGAGCTCGGCCGTGCCGAGCAGGTCGAGGTCGCCCCGCTCCGTCGTCGAGGCCTCGGTGTCGAGGCGCTCCAGCACGGAGAGGAGGGCGGTCAGGCGGGAGTCGTCATTCGGCACGGTGGACGAACCTTTCATGGGGGAGGTCGGTGCGGCGCGCGAGAAGCAGCGCCCCGTCGAGGGCGTCGCCGCGCGCGGGCACGACCCGACGCTCGGCCGCCTGCAGGGACGACGTGAGCTGCTGGCGGAACCAGACGTGGTCGGTCAGACCGCCGTGGATGACGGTGTCGGCGGTGCGCGCGGAAGCGGCGGTGGCCGTCGCCGTGAGCAGACGGACGCCCTCGTCGACGATCGCGGAGGCAGCCGCATCGCCGTTCTGCGCGGCATCGAGCACGAGGGGCGCGAGCGTCGCGAGGCGCCGCGGAAGGGGCTCGCCGCCCGCGAGCCACGCCTGGATGTCGGAGACGTCGCCGACCGGATCGGCGATCGCCGCGGTGAGGACCGTGCTCGGCCCCAGCGAGTCGTTCGCGCGCAGTACGGCGCGCAGCGCTTCCCGTCCGAGCCACGAGCCGCTGCCGAGGTCGCCGAGCTCAGGGCCCCAGCCGTCGACGAGGCGCGCGCCGTCGGAGTCGATGCCCAACGCGGCCGCCCCGGTCCCGGCGATGAGGAGCACGCCGGCGCCGCCGTCGAGGGCTCCCGCATGAGCGGTGACCACGTCGGACGCGACAGCGGTCTGCGCTCCGGTCGCCGCGGCGAGCGATGAGGCCAGATCCCGCGCAGCATCGGGTGCGAGCCATGCGCCGGCCGCACCCACCCCGACCAGCTCCAGACCCTCGTCGCCCGACAGGAGCCGCAGGATGGCCTCGAGCGCGCTCTTCACCCCGCCCGCTGCGGCGAGTCCGGGCGCTCCGACGCCGTCACGCTCGATCCGGCGGTCGGGGCCGGTGACGAGGACGCGGCACCGCGACTTGCCGAGGTCGACGGATGCCGTGACGCGTGCGTCCATGGGCCCTCCTCCGGATCGGCGAAAAAGTCTGTGAAAAGAGCCTACATCGGAAGTAGACTCGGCAAAAAGAATTTACACCTCGCACCTCACACCTCGCACTCACCACGACGGAGGACGGCATGAGCATCCAGTCGACGATCGAGGCGGCAGCATCCACGCTGACCCCTTCCCTCGCCCGCATCGCCCTCGTCGTGCGTGAGAACCCCTCCGTCGTGATCGACAGCACCATCAACGAACTCGCCGCGGAGTGCGACACCTCCGTCGCGTCGGTCGTGCGCTTCTGCCGGGCGATCGGCTTCAGCGGGTACGCCCCGCTGCGCATGGCCCTGGCCTCCGAACTCGGCAAGGAGGCCGCCCAGTTCTCGGCACGGGGCGCCTACGGGTCGGAGATCTCGGAGTCGGACACCCTGCAGGAAGCGGTGTCGAAGGTCGCATCACTCGAACTGCTGGCCATCGAGGAGACCGTCGCGCGGCTCGACTTCGAGGTGCTCGAGGCTGCCGTCGACGCGATCGACCGCGGGGAGCGCGTCCTCCTCTACGGCCTCGGTGCCAGCCGCTTCGTGGCCGAGGACCTCAGCCACAAGCTGCTCCGTGTCGGACGCAACGCCCACATGCCCGCCGACCCCCACGAGGCCGTCGCCGTGTCGGCGCTGCCCACCGCGGGCACGGTCGCCATCGGCTTCTCGCACTCGGGTTCGACCCTCGAGACCGTGCGGTTCCTGGAGACCGCGCGTGCGAGCGGCGCGACCACGGTCGCGGTCACCTCCGCCAAGCACTCTCCGCTCGCCCGCGCGGCCGACCATGCGCTGTTCACCGAGGTGCGCGAGTCGAGCTTCCGCGCGGGGGCGATGGTGAGTCGCATCGCCCAGCTCACCCTCGTGGACTGCCTGTTCCTCGGCGTCGCCAAGCGCCGCTACGCCGAGACGGTCGACGCGCTGCAGCGCACCGGCCAGGCGACCCGAGAGCTTCGCGGCTGAGCGATCTCACCCGAGTGCCGCCGCCGTCGGAATGTCGGTGGCCCATGATGGACTGAGTCCATGAACGCACTGCTCGACGCGACGGACACCCAGATGGCGATGCTCGCCGATCTGGTCGCGTCGCTCGAAGCGGCGGAGGCCACGCTGAGCAGCATGCACGCCGCTCGCGACGGCATGCTGGCGATGGCAGGGCGCCTCGCCGTCGACATCGCCCGCGCCGCGGAGCACCCCGACCGGGGAGACATGGCAATCCGCGCCGTGGCCGCCGAGATCGGGGCCGCACAGCGCGTGAGCGACCGCACGGTGGAACGGCGGATGGCCGACGCCTCCTGGCTGGTCGAACGCTTCCCGGCCGTGTGGCGGGCCCAGGGCGAGGGGCGCATCAGCGCGGCGCATTCGCGCGTCATCGTCGATGCGGGCGCGCACCTCGAGCACGCGGCGGATCGACAGGCGTTCGCTGACGAGGCGGTGGAACTGGCCGCGGGCGAATCCCCCAACCGGCTGCGCAGGCTGGCCCGCCGGCTCGCGGAGCGGTTCCAGGAGCGCACGCTCACCGAGAGGCACCTCGATGCGCGGGAGAGGCGTCGGGTCTGGGTGCGCGACCTCGAAGACGGCATGGCCGAGCTCGGCGTCCAGGCTCCCGCCGTGCTCGTGCACGGTATGTTCGATCGGCTCTCGCAGATGGCTCATGCGGTGAAGCAGCAGAGCGCCGTTGTTGATCAAGGCACCGCTGATGAAGGCACCGCTGATGAAGGCACCGCTGATGTAAGCACCGCTGATGTAAGCACCACCGAGGAGCACGACCGCGAGGCGCGTACGGTCGATCAGCTGCGCACTGACCTGCTGACCGACCTCGTGCTGACCGGAACGCCCACCGGACACGACACCGCCGACGGCCTGCTCGGAGAGATCGAGGCCCGCGTCGAGGTCACGGTTCCGGTGATGACGCTGATGGGCCGCGACGATGCCACACGACAGGGGCTCCCGTTCGTGCCCGGTTCCGTGCCGCCGCGAGCAGGTTCCGTGCCGCCGCCGGCCGAGCTCGACGGTGTGGTTCCGATCGACACGGCGACTGCTCGAGCACTCGCCGGTCTCGCCTCCGGGTGGGATCGGGTGCTCACGCATCCGATCTCCGGCGAGATGCTCGCGGTGGATCGCTACCGACCGAACGCGCGGCTGCGACGGCACCTTCGAGCCCGAGATCAACGCTGCCGATTCCCCGGGTGCGGGATCGTCGCCCGAAAATGCGACCTCGACCACAATCATGCGGCCTCGAGCGGCGGTGCCACCTGCGAATCGAACCTCTCCGCGTTCTGCCGACGACATCACATGCTCAAACACCATTCCCCCTGGCATGTCGAGCAGCACCACGGTGGCGTCTTGGCATGGACGAGCCCGACCGGGCGCGAGTACATCGACCGCCCACCGCCCCAGAACACGGTGGTGTTCACCGACGAGTCACCGCCAGACGAGCCGGCACCGGACGAGTCAGTTCGCCCGCGCTTCTGAGACACCTCGCAGGAGCACGCCTCAGGAGCACGCCTCAGGAGCACGCCTCAGGAGCACGCTTCTGATCAGCGTGCCGACCTGAACGGACTGCCGCGTACCCAATCGGCCCGTGACAAGTGGAACCGCAGGTACCGCGAATCGGCGCCGAGAAAGCGGGGGTCGGGGTGTTCGATGATCTCGCGCCACCACGAGGCGACTCGATCGACCGTCATGTCCTGGCTCCACCCCGCGTGTGCGCGGAACACCGGATCCTCGGCCCACGACGCGAACGTCTCCGCATCGGCGGGGATCATCGGACGCAGAGCGAGCTTCACACCTTCACCGTAATCATCGGAGCCACCCGACGCGAGCACCCTCGCAACGCGAACGAGCCGCCCGGACCCGAGGGTCCGGACGGCTCGTGTTCCGCGACGACGAGCGTCGCGGAGCGATGTGTCTTACTGGTACGACTTCACGATCTCGAGGAGGCTCGGGACGTTGGCGTAGGCCTCTGCCGCGTTCTCCTTGGTGACGATGATCGGGTCGAGCAGGTAGGCCGGAACGACCTTCACGCCGTTGTCGTACTGCTCGGTGTCGTTGACGTCGACCTCTTCGCCCTTCTGGAGCTGGCCGACCATCTTGATCGACTGCTCGACGAGGAGCGTGGTGTCCTTGTTGATCGTGGAGTACTGGACGCCCTCCATGATCGACTTCACCGACTCGACCTCGGAGTCCTGACCCGTGACCACCGGGACCGGCTTGCCCGCACCCTGCACCGAGGTGATGATGGCGCGAGCGAGGGTGTCATTCGGGGACAGGACGCCGTCGAGCGTCTCGGAGCTGTACGTCGACGTCAGGAGCGAGTCCATGCGGCGCTGAGCGTTCTCCGCCTTCCAGCCCTCGGTCGCCGTCTGGGCGATCTCGGTCTGGCCGGACACGACCTTCAGCGTGCCGTCATCGATCTTCGGCTGCAGCACGTCCATCGCACCGTTGAAGAACACGGCCGAGTTCGCGTCATCGGGCGAGCCCGAGAACAGCTCGATGTTGTACGGAGCCTCGTGACCCGCGCGCTCGGCGAGCCCGTCGAGCAGAGCCTGACCCTGCAGCTGACCGACCTTGAAGTTGTCGAACGCCACGTAGTAGTCGACGGCTTCGGTGTTCTCGATCAGACGGTCGTACGCGATGACCGTGACGCCGGCGTCACGGGCGGCCTCGACCTGGGTGGCGAGCTGCTTGCCGTCCTTCGCGCCGATGATGATGACCTTGGCACCGCCGGTGACCATCGCCTGGATCTGGTTCTGCTGCTCGGCGACCGTGTTGCTGGCCGGCGCGTACTGCACGTCGGCCTTGAACCCGGCCTTCTCGAGACCGTCCGTGAACAGCTGACCGGCGAGAACCCAGTTCTCCGAGGTCTTGTCCGGAAGGGCGACACCGATCGTGGCGTCGGCGGCGAAGCCCTTGGCGGTCTCCTCCCCCGCTCCCGATCCGGTGCCACCGCGCTCCGAGGAGCAGCCGGTGAGGGCGAAGGCGCCCGCGACGACAAGCGCTGTCGCCGACAGAAGAATCTTCTTCATGTGATCTCTTTCTCTGGTGTGTGAAGGTCCAGGTGCGCGTGCGGTACGCGCCTGGGCCCCTACTATCCGCGCGTCTCTTCGACGGCGGGGGCTTCGTACTTCTGGCTGGTGGGGTAGTTCGTCTTGGTCGGATCGAACGTGTCGGTCGCCGGGTCCTGCTTGCGGCCGAATCGACGCGTGAGGAATCCGATGATCGACGGGCGGCCCTGCTGCTTGTTCCAGACGTCGACACCGACGGCGAACAGCAGCACGAGGCCCTTGATCATGGACACCACGTCGGCACCGGCGCCCAGGAGGGCGAGACCGTTGTTGAGGAAGGCCATCACGAGACCACCGATGATCGACCCGATCACGGTTCCGATCCCGCCGGAGACGGCCGCGCCACCGATGAAGACCGAGGCGATCGCATCCAGCTCCCAGCCGTTGCCGTCCTGGGGACCGGAGGCGGTCGCCCTGGCGACGTAGATCATGCCGGCCAGCGACGCGAGCACCGACATGTTCATCATCACGAAGAAGTCGACCCAGCGGTCCTTCACACCCGACAGGCGCGCAGCCTGCCGGTTGCCGCCGACCGCGTAGATGTGGCGACCGAAGACGGTGTTGTTCGTGATGAACGAGTAGAGGATGACCAGGGCGAGCAGGATGATGCCGGAGATCGGGAAGCTGGTGCCCTCGCGCCCGGTGGCGAACAGCCAGCCCGCGATCAGGATCACGGCGGAGATCAGCACGACCTTGGTGACGCTCACCCACGCCGGCGCCATGTCGGCACCCATCTTGCGCTGGATGCGACGCGTGCGGAACTCCCAGAACACGATCCAGGCCACCCCGAGAAGGGCGAGGAGCATCGTGAACACGTTGAACGGCACCGGGATGAACGGCAGCTCGGGCAGGTAGCCGGCACCGATCACCTTGAAGCCCTGCGGCACCGGCACGGACTGCGAGTCGCCGACCCACTGGTTCGCGCCTCGGAAGAACAACATGCCCGCCAGCGTCACGATGAACGCCGGCACCCCGACGTAGGCGACCCAGAACCCCTGCCAGGCACCGACCAGCACGCCGACACCGAGACCGAGCAGGATGCCCAGCGGCCAGGGGAGGTTCCAGTCGGCCATGGCCTTGGCCACGACGATGCCCGTGAACGCGGCGACGGATCCGACGGAGAGGTCGATATGACCCATGATGATGACCATCACCATGCCGATGGCCAGGATCAGGATGTACGAGTACTGGTTGACGACGTTGATCAGGTTGCCGGAGGACAGCGTCAGTCCGGTGCCCTTGAAGATCCACGTCAGCACCTGGAAGACGACCAGGATCACGACGAGGCTGCCGAGGATGCCGAACTGACGGAGGGTCGACTGCCCTCCCCCGAACATCTTCGTGATGTCCTTGAAGTGGAAGCCGCGCTTCGTTGCGGTGGTGTCGGTGGTCATGCGGATGCTTTCTGGTTCGTGGAGGTCATGCTGCGCATGAGGTCCTCGGGTGTCGCCTGATCGGCCGGGATGCAGTCGGTGACCCGACCCTCGAAGACGGTGTAGATGCGGTCGGAGATGCCGAGGAGTTCGGGAAGCTCGCTGGAGATGACGATGACACCCTTGCCCTGGGCGGCGAGCTCGTTGATGATCGCGTAGATCTCGTACTTCGCGCCCACGTCGATGCCGCGGGTCGGCTCGTCGAGGATCAGCAGGTCGGGATCGGTGAACATCCACTTGGCCAGCACGACCTTCTGCTGGTTTCCACCGGAGAGCTTGCCGACGCCCTCTTCGACCGACGGCGTCTTGATGCGCAGCGCCTTGCGGTAGCGCTCAGCCACCGAGAACTCCTCACGGGAGTCGACGACGCCGTTGTGCGCGATCTTGGAGAGCTTCGCCGCGACGATGGACCGCTTGATCGTGTCGAGCAGGTTGAGTCCGAGCACCTTGCGGTCTTCGCTGACGTACGCGAGCCCGTGCTTGATCGCCGAGGCGACGTCGTGCAGGGCGACCTCCTGGCCGTCCTTGATCAGGGTTCCGGAGAGGAAGGTGCCGTACGAGCGCCCGAAGATGCTCATGGCGAACTCGGTGCGACCCGCTCCCATGAGACCGGCGATGCCGACGACCTCGCCGCGGCGCACGTTGATGTTCGAGCCCTTGACGACCATGCGCTCGGGCACGGTCGGGTGCTGCACCCACCAGTCCTTGACCTCGAAGAACACCTCGCCGATCTCGGGGGTGCGATCCGGGTAGCGGCTCTCGAGGGAACGACCGACCATGCCGCGGATGATGCGGTCCTCGTTGATCTCTCCGCGCGAGATGTCGAGCGTCTCGACCGTGCGGCCGTCGCGGATGATGGTGATCTCGTCGGCGATCTGCTCGATCTCGTTGAGCTTGTGGCTGATCATGATCGACGCGATGCCCTTGGCCTTCAGCCCGAGGATCAGGTCGAGCAGATGCTGCGAGTCGTTCTCGTTGAGCGCGGCGGTCGGCTCGTCGAGGATCAGGAGCTTGACGTCCTTGTTGAGCGCCTTCGCGATCTCGATGAGCTGCTGCTTGCCGACGCCGAGGGTCTTGATCTGCGCGTCGGGGTCTTCGCTCAGCCCGACGCGGGCGAGGAGCTCGATGGCCCGCTCCTTCTGAGCCGTCCAGTCGATGCGGCCACCGCGCTGGATCTCATTGCCGAGGAAGATGTTCTCGGTGACCGAGAGCTCGGGGATGAGGGCGAGCTCCTGGTGGATGATCGCGATGCCCGCCTGCTCGCTGGCCGCGATGTCCCTGAACCGCTGCTCCTCGCCGTAGAGCAGGATCTCGCCGTCGTAGGTCCCGTAGGGGTACACCCCGGACAGGACCTTCATCAGGGTCGACTTCCCGGCGCCGTTCTCACCGCAGATCGCGTGGATCTCGCCGGCTCGGACGGTGATGGAGACGTCGGCCAACGCCTTGACCCCGGGGAACTCCTTGGTGATGCTGCGCATCTCCAGGATGGGGCCTGACACGGTAGGCAACGTTGCTGTGGTGCTCACGGATCTTCCTCGCGACGTGCGGTCACCTTCGATGTGACCGTTCACATCGCTATATCGTCGTCTTCGTCGGGACCGCTGTCAAGTCGGCATCGGCATTTCGATTCCGGACCGTGACACTGCCGAGATGCGCGCGATCGCGAGCCCCCGGGCGACAGCGCGGATCGAAAGGATTCGATGGGTTCGCGAGCCTTCGCGCAGCGCCGCCGGGAACGAGTCAGCGGGCGACGGCGGATTCGCGGGCGCGCAGGATCGTCTGCAGCGGACCGAAGGCCGGCACCTGCTCGCCGCGGATCTCCGCGAGCAGGATCCGCACCGCCCGACGACCGAGCTCCGGGAAGTCCTGGTGCACGGTGCTCAACGTCGGAGCGACGTGTGCCGCGACGGGGATGTCGTCGAAGCCGATGACACTCACGTCGTGCGGCACCCGCACCCCCGAATCCCGGAACCCGTGCATCAGACCGATGGCCATCAGGTCGTTCGCAGCGAACACCGCCGTGAAGTCGCGTCGAAGCGAGAGCTCCTTGCCCGCGAAATACCCGAAGTCCGCCGTCCAGTCGCCACGGATGGGCGGGAACGTGGGCAGATCGGCCTCACGCAATCCGTCCAGATAGCCCCGCATGCGCGACTCCGCCTCGATCCAGTCCTGGGGACCGGCCAGGTGCAGGATGTCGCTGTGTCCGAGGGAGATGAGGTGCTCCGTTGCCGCCTTCGCACCGGCCACCTGGTCCGCCGACAGACTCACGCCGTCGGATCCGGACGCCGTCTGCAGCGTCACGAACGGCATGTCGACGGACATGCCGCGCAGGACATGGAAGACCCGCACCTGGGGGGCGAGCACCACGATCCCATCGGCCTGCTCACGCGACAGCTGCCGCACCGCATGGCCGATCGCCTCCGGCGTCGTGTCGGCGAGGTTCAGCGTCGAGACCGAATAGCCCTCCTCCCGCGCCGCATCCTCGATGCCGGCGATGGATGAGGTGGGTCCGAACTCGCCGATCGTCGCGGACAGGATCCCCAGCATGTTCGACTTGCTGGTGACCAGGGCGCGCGCGGCGAGATTGGGCCGGTAGTCGAGGACCGAGATGGCGTCGAGCACCTTCGCCTTCGTCTCTGGCCGGATGCTCGGATGGTCGTTGAGCACGCGGGACACGGTCTGATGCGAGACACCGGCGAGGCGGGCGACGTCGCGGATACTCGGCAGGCGGGCGCGCTCGGAGGCGGTGGACATCACTTGCCTCCTCGCGTGTGCACGGTCACATCCCCAGTACATTATGTCTGTCGACGCCTTCCCGTGCACCTCCCCGTGGACCCGGGGCGCGCAGAACGGGTTGTACGGCGGCACCGGAACCACCATCCGGTTTCGTCGCACCGCACCGGATCGCCCTCGTCCCGCATGGCAGGGTGACAGCGTGGACACTCTGCTGCGCGGCGGGCGCGTCATCGACCCGAAGACGGAGACCGACCGGATCACCGACCTCCTCCTCGCCGACGGGCGCGTGGCGGCTCTCGGCGACGGACTCACGGCGCCAGCCGATGCCGAGGTGGTTGACGCCACCGGTCTCATCGTCGGGCCGGGGTTCGTCGACCTGCACAGCCACGTGCACTCCATCGCGGGACAGCGGCTGCAGGCGATGGACGGCGTCACCACGGCACTCGACCTCGAAGCCGGACTCATGCCCATCGCCGAAGCCCTCGCCCGTGCCGCCGCGGACGGCCGACCGCTGAACTACGGATTCTCGGCCTCCTGGTCGCAGGCGCGGGCGTACGCGCACCTCGACCGGGTGCCCGTCGCCGACTTCACCGCGTCGATGGACCTGCTCGGCAAGCCGGAGTGGCAGCGCTCGTCCTCCCCCGCGGAGCGCCGCCGCTGGCTGGGGTTGTTGGAGGACGAGCTGGGGGCCGGTGCCCTCGGCATCGGCGTGCTCATGGGGTACGCGCCGCGCTCCGATCCGGACGAGTACCTCGACCTCTCTCGCCTCGCCGCCGCCGCGCACGCTCCGACCTTCACGCATGTGCGAGAGCTGATCGAAGCCGACCCCCGCACTCCGATCGACGGCTCTGAGGAGCTCGTCCGCGCCGCCGCCGAGACGGGTGCCGCGATGCACCACTGCCACGTGAACAGCACCTCGCTGCGGCACGTGGACCGCGTGCTGGGGCTGATCGACCGCAGCCGCGCCGCCGGGTCCCGCGTCACGGTCGAGGCCTACCCCTACGGCGCGGGCAGCACCGCGATCGGCGCGTTCTTCCTCGCCCCCGAGAAGCTCCCGGGCCTGGGCATCACCCCGAGCTCGCTGGTGCTCGTGGACACCGGCGAGCGCATCGCCGACGAAGCCCGGCTGCGGGAGGTGCGGGCGACCGACCCCGGAGCGACCTGCATCGTGACGTTCCTCGACGAGGCCGATCCGTTCGACCGCGCGCACCTGCACCGCGCACTCGCCTACCCCGACGCGATCGTGGCGAGCGACGCGATGCCGGTCTCCTGGACGGGGATCGACGGCCGCACGCTGTACGAGCAGCGCGACTGGCCGCTCCCTGCCGGTGGGCACACGCATCCGCGCACCGCCGGCACGTTCGCCAAGTCGCTCCGGCTCATGGTGCTCGAGAGCGGCACGTGGAGCTGGCTCGACGCCTTCCGCCGCTGCTCCTTCCTGCCCGCGCGCGTGCTGGACGAGGTCTCATCCGGGATGCGAAGCAAGGGGCATCTGACCGTCGGAGCGGATGCGGACGTGGTGGTGATCGACCCGACGACGCTGAGCGACAGGGCGACCTACGCCGATCCGACCCGACCGTCGCAGGGCGTACGGGAGCTGTTCGTGCACGGCACTCGCGTCGTGCACGAAGGAGAGCTCGTGACCGCTGCGCTTCCGGGGCGCGCCGTACGGGGGGATGCATCATGAGCACAACACAGGGGACGAGCGCAGACCTGCAGGGGTTCCTCGATGAGACGGCCGCTGCCCTGAACGTGCCTGGCGCGGTCGTCGGGGTGATCGACGGGGACAGGGAGATCGTCTCGACGACCGGTGTCGCGGCGGTCGACACGGGCGCAGCCGTGACGGAGCGCACCCTGTTCCAGATCGGCTCCACGTCGAAGACCTTCACCGGGACGGTCGCGATGCATCTGGTCGAGACCGGGGCCATCGACCTCGATACCCGCGTGATCGAGGTGCTCCCCGACTTCCGGCTCGCCGACGAGGAGGCGCTGGCTGAGCTGCGCATCCGGCACCTCCTCACCCACTCCGGCGGCTTCCTCGGCGATGCGGATGAGCGCCCCGGGTGGGACGACGATGCCCTCGCCCGCAACGTCGCGACCTTCGCCGAGCTCCCGCAGCTCTTCCCTCCCGGCACCATCGCTTCGTACAGCAACGCGGGAATCCGGTTGCTCGGCCATGTGATCGAGCGGGTCACCGGCGAGACGTTCGAACGTGCCGTGCAGCGCGTCGTGCTCGATCCTCTGGGCTTGTCGGAGACGTTCTTCTTCCCCTGGGATGTGATCGCCCGCCCGCACGCGGTGGGTCACGTCCCCGACGGGTCAGGAGCGATGACGACGTTCCCGCACTGGCCGCTGACCCGTGACATCGCACCGGAGGGCGGGATCGTGTCGTCCGTACGCGATCAGCTCGCATACGCCCGCTTCCAGATGCGCGGCGAGACCTCGGGAACGACGCCGGTCAGCGACGCCACGCGACTCCTGATGCAGCAGCCCCACCTCGCGGCCGGCCCGCCCGTCGATGCGATCGGTCTGCCGTGGCTGCTCGGCCATCACGGTTCGGCGCGGGTCGTGATGCACGGAGGGAACATCGCCGACACGCAGCTCAGCGAATTCGTCCTCGCCCCCGACGAAGACCTCGCGGTCACGGTCCTGACCAACAGCGGTGGCGGGAAAGCGCTGGGGACGGCCGTCGTCGACTGGTGCTTCCGCAACCTTCGCGGCATCGAGAAGGCGCCGGAGAAGGTCGAGCTCGGCCCCGCGGACAGGCTCGACGACGTGGTGGGCATCTACGACGCCGGGCAGTGGCACTACGACGTGACCCGCGCGGGTGATGCTCTCGAGTTCGCGATGGTGCTGCGCGCGGACATCGCCGCGCTCGGCATCCCTCCGCGGCCGCCCCTGCGACTGCGTGTGCGTGCCGACGGCGCCCTGATCACGGATGCCGCCCAGCCCGTCGGTCGTCTCCTCGACGAGACGGAAGGCGGCCCCGAACTGCTCCATGTGGGCCTGCGCGCCGTGCGGCGGCGCTGACTCGGGGAACGTTCGTCCGGCCGCACCAAGGTCTGCGCAAGTCTCGTCGCCGGGAACCAACGAGGCGTCGGATCGCCCGAATAGTCTCGGCCCCATCGCCGTCGCCCGAAGACGACGGCCCACTCGACGAAGAGGAGCGCACGTGTCCGACCTGAACCAAATCGGCAGCTGGGTGCGGGAGAACCTTCCCACGATGCTGGCCGACGCGCATATCCCTGCCGCATCCGTCGCGATCCTGGCCGGTGGCGAGATCTTCACCACCGCAGCCGGGATCCTCAATCGCAACACCGGCGTCGAAGCCGACGAGGACTCGGTCTTCCAGATCGGGTCCATCACGAAGACCTGGACGGCCACGCTGATCATGCAGCTCGTCGACGAGGGTCTGCTCGACCTCGACGCCCCGGTGCGCGAGGTGGTGCCGGAGTTCACGATCGGCGACGACACGGCGGCGAGCGCGATCACCCCTCGTCAGCTGCTGAGCCACGTGAGCGGGTTCGAGGGCGACCTGTTCAACGACACCGGAGTGGGCGACGACGCGGTGGAGAAGTACCTCGCGACGATCGCCGACGCCCCGCAGCTCTTCGCTCCCGGCGAGCGGTTCTCGTACAACAACGCCGCGTTCGTGGTGCTCGGCCGCATCGTCGAAGTGCTGCGCGGCACGTCCTACGATCAGGCGCTGCGTACCCACCTCGCTGCTCCCCTGGGGCTCACTCACGTCGCCACCACGGCCGCGGAGGCGATCATGTTCCGCGCGGCGCTCGGGCACATCCCCGCGGAGGGCAGCGACGAACCCGTGCCGGCGCCGGTGTGGAGCCTGGTGCGCTCGAACGCCCCCGCGGGATCGATGCTCGCCATGACGGCGCGAGACCTGGTGACCTACGCCCGCATGCATCTGGACGGCGGCGTCGCCGCCGACGGCACAAGGGTGCTCTCGGAGCAGAGCGTGCTGGCCATGCAGGAACGGCAGGTCGACCTGCCCGAACTCGGACTGATGGGCGACGCCTGGGGTCTGGGCTGGGAGATCTTCGACTGGGACGGCGGACCCGTGATCGGCCACGACGGTGGCACGATCGGCCAGAACGCATTCCTGCGCATGGTGCCGGGCGCGGGAGTCGCGGTGGCGGTGCTCACGAACGGCGGACGCACGGTCGATGCGTACCATGCCATCACGTCGAAGGTGCTGGCCGCCCTCGCCGGGGTCACGGTCCCGGAGCTGCCGTCGATCCCCGACTCCCCGGTCGCGATCGACCTCGAGCGCGTCCTCGGCACGTACTCGTCGTCGGTCTCCGACTCCACCGTGCGGGTCGACGACGATGGCCGCATCTGGCTGGAACGCACCATGAAGGGGATCTTCGCCGAACTGGGGCCGGCACCGGAGCCCGTCGAGCTGATCGGCTGGGCCGGCGACACCCTGCTCCCCCGCGAAGCGCAGAACGGGATGCGCATGCCGCACGCCTTCGTCGGCGACGACGGCAGCGGACGTGCTCTGTACCTGCACACCGGACGAGCCGACCGCCGGGTGGACGCATGAGCAGCATCGCGGCCGCCGTACCGGAAACGGACACGACGGGCGTCGAACGACGGATCGCCGAGATCTTCGCAGAGGCAGGAGCCACGGGCTTCCTCCATGCCAGGGAGATCGGTGTCGAGGGCGGTCCTGAAGTGACCGTTGGCGCCGATGAGCCGGTGGTGCTCGCCTCGGTCTTCAAGATCCTGGTGCTGACCGCTTTCGTCCGCGCGGTCGCCGCGGGAGAGCTCGACCCCGCGGCGCGCACGACCGTGACGGCGCGCTACCGCATCGGAGGGGTGGGCACGGCCGGCTTCGCGGACGACGTGGAGATGAGCTGGCGCGATCTGGCCCTGAACATGATGACCATGAGCGACAACGCGGCGACCGACGTCATCTACCACCGCCTGGGCGCAGAGGCCATCAATCGCGTCATCTCCGACCTCGCGCTGCGGCAGACCCAGCTCGTGGGATGCTGCGAAGACCTGTTCGCCTCGG
>NZ_LSJW01000073.1:0-4255 GCF_001557335.1 Microbacterium sp. CCH5-D1 | reverse complement strand
CACTGTGGCTGGGCGACGGTCTCGCCGAGCCGATGTCGGTCTTCCTGCTGCCGATCATGATGTTCACCCCTGCGATCGCCGCGCTGGTGGTGACGTTCCTGATGCGCGTCCCCGCGCCAGGGCGGCGCGCCCGCTTCCTCGGACTGTGGCCGTTGCGCCCCGCGAAACGTGTGATCTGGCTCATGGTGGCTGGCTGGCTCGCGCCGCCGCTCCTGGTGGCACTGGGCATCCTGTTGTCCGCGGCTCTCGGCTTCGTGCAGCTCGACCTGACGTTCGCGGCCTTCGCCGCCGAGCTGGAGAAGGCCGTCCCGGCCGGTACGCCGCTTCCTCCGGTCCAGGTCATCGTGTTCGCGCAGCTGGCGATGATCCCGGTCGGCGGGCTGTTCAACAGTCTCTTCGCATTCGGAGAGGAGCTCGGGTGGCGGGGCTGGCTGCTGCCGGCACTGCGCCCGCTCGGGACCTGGCCTGCGCTGATCCTCAGTGGCGTGATCTGGGGTCTCTGGCACAGTCCGGTCATCCTGCTCGGCTACAACTTCGGGCGCACTGACATCACCGGGGTGCTGTTCATGGTCGGCGGATGCGTGGCCTGGGGCATCCTGCTCGGCTGGCTGCGTCTGCGGTCGGCCTCCGTGTGGCCGGCCGTGATCGCGCACGGCTCGTTGAACGCGGCTGCGGGGATGGTCATGATCTTCGCCGCTGCGCAGCCGGACCTCGCTCTCGCAGGTCCCCTGGGGGTCGCCAGCTGGGTCGTGATCGCCGCGGTCGTGCTCGTGCTCGTGTCGACCGGCCAGTTCCGACGGCAGCCCGAGCTCGCTGACGCGCCCGGTCGTCTGCTCTCCACGCCGCGCCCTTGACGGAGGGCAGCGGCGGGGGTTGGCTGAGGCCATGGAATCCACCCCCGCCGCCTGGTCCGATGCCGACTCCTACCTCGCCGACCTGCTCGTCGGTCCCGACCCCGACCTGGAGTCGGCGCTCGCCGCCCAGCGTGACGCGGGCATGCCCGAGATCGAGGTCGCTCCGGTGGCCGGCAAGCTCCTGCATCTGCTGGCCCGGATCAGCGGCGCGCGCAGGGTGCTCGAGATCGGCACCCTCGGCGGGTACTCCACGATCTGGCTCGCCCGCGCCGTCGGCTCCGATGGTCGCGTCGTGACGGTCGAGGCGGAGGCGGACAACGCGGCGGTCGCACGCGCCAGCATCGACGCCGCGGGCGTCGGAGACCGCGTTGACATCCGGGTGGGCAGGGGAGCGGACGTGCTTCCGACCCTGGTCGGCGGATTCGACCTGGTGTTCATCGACGCCGACAAGGAGTCCAACACGATCTACCTCGACTGGGCGGCGAAGCTCGGTCATCCCGGCACCGTCATCGTTCTCGACAACATCGGGCGCGAGGGCGAGATCGTCCGTGACGACTCCGACGACCCCAAGGTCGTCGGCACGCGCGAAGGTCTGCGCATGCTGGGGGAGGACCCGCGCTTCGATGCCACGGCACTGCAGACCGTGGGAGCCAAGGGATGGGACGGCTTCGCGATCGCGGTCGTCGTCTGACGGGCGGGTCCTCGGAGCCGTCGGGAGGCCGGGCTAGACTGGGCGCGGATCGACGACGCTCCACACAACGTTTTCCCCCTGAGCAAGGAGCACATCAGTGGCACTGATCGAGGCTGTAGGCGCACGCGAGATTCTCGACTCGCGCGGAAACCCGACCGTCGAGGTGGAGGTCCTCCTCGACGACGGCATCGTGCAGCGGGCGGCCGTGCCGTCCGGTGCATCCACCGGCGCGTTCGAGGCGTACGAGCTCCGCGACGGCGACAAGAGCCGCTACGGCGGCAAGGGCGTGCTCAAGGCCGTCGAGGCCATCATCGACGAGCTCGGACCGGCGATCGAAGGCGTCGAGGCCAGCGAGCAGCGCATCGTCGACGAGATCCTCATCGAGGTCGACGGCACCGAGAACAAGAAGCGCGTCGGCGCCAACGCCATCCTCGGCGTGAGCCTCGCGGTCGCGAAGGCCGCGGCCGACTCGGCCGACCTTCCGCTGTTCCGCTACCTGGGCGGTCCGAACGCCCACGTGCTCCCCGTTCCGCTGTTCAACGTCATCAACGGTGGCGAGCATGCAGACAACGGCATCGACATGCAGGAGTTCTTCCTCGCGCCGATCGGTGCGGAGACCTACTCCGAGGCACTGCGCTGGGGCGTGGAGACCTACCACGTGCTGCGCGCCGAGCTGAAGGCCGCGGGCTACGCGACCGGCCTCGGCGACGAGGGCGGCTTCGCTCCGGACCTGCCCAGCAACCGCGAGGGTCTCGACTTCCTCGTGAAGGCGATCGAGAAGGCCGGCTTCACGCCGGGCACCGACATCGCGCTCGGCCTCGACGTCGCAGCGACCGAGTTCTTCAAGGACGGCGTCTACCGCCTCGACAACAAGGACTGGGACGCCGCCGCTCTCACCGAGTACTACGTCGGACTCGTCAACGACTTCCCGATCGTCACGATCGAAGACGCTCTGGCAGAGGACGACTGGGACAACTGGAAGCACCTGACCGAGGCGCTCGGCTCGAAGGTGCAGCTGGTCGGCGACGACCTGTTCGTCACCAACCCGCAGCGTCTCGCCGACGGCATCAAGCGCGGTGTCGCCAACTCGCTGCTCGTGAAGGTCAACCAGATCGGCACGCTCACCGAGACGTTCGACGCGGTCAGCCTCGCACAGCGCTCGGGCTACACCGCGATGCTGTCGCACCGTTCGGGTGAGACCGAGGACACCACGATCGCCGACCTGGTCGTCGCGACCAACGCCGGTCAGATCAAGGCCGGCGCGCCCGCTCGCAGCGAGCGCGTCGCGAAGTACAACCAGCTGCTGCGCATCGAGGAGGAGCTGGGCGACGCCGCGGTCTTCGCCGGCCGTTCCGCGTTCCCGCGCTACCAGGCCTGAGCGCACACACGCACGCAGAGCCGCCTGCGGGCGGTGAACACCGCCGCTGATGCGGCACGACGAAGGAGGAGCCGTGGCACGACGACCGGCTCCTCCTTCGCCGTCTCCGGGAGCGCACACGCCGAAACCCGCGGCGAAAGGCAAGGGCAGGGCGACGCCGAAGGCCCGCGCGACGGCGCCTTCGGCCGCGCGCGCGGCGGCGCCTTCGACCGCGCGCGCGGCGGCGGGGAGCCGAGGCGGAGCCCCCCGCGTCGATGTGCGCGAGTGGGCTTCCGGCATCCGCCTCTCCGCCTTCTCCGTCATCATGCTCTCGCTGGTGGTGCTCGGCGCGTGGGTGCTGGTGCCGACGCTCGGGACCTTCATCGACCAGCGCCAGAAGATCGCAGCCCTCGAGGCCTCCGTGCAGGTGAGCGAAGACCAGATCGCGGCGCTCGAAGCCGAACGCGAGCGCTGGAACGACCCCGCGTACATCACGACGCAGGCCCGCGAGCGCCTCTATTACGTGAAACCAGGCGAGGTCGTCTACCTGATCGACAACGACCTCGATCCTGCTGCACTCCCGCGGGAGCAGGAGCCGGTGAGCGACACGCTCGTCGAGAAGCCGACGGACTGGATGCCGCAGCTGCTGCGCACCCTCGTGTCGTCCGGGCTCAGCGACACCGCCGCCGTCACTCGCTGAGCATCCGCTCCGAGCATCTTCCCCGCAGCCTCCCCTACGCTGGTGGGGTGACCACGCCGCCCTTCCCCGCCCCCACGCCCGCCGAACTCGCCGTCGTGTCGGCCCAGCTCGGCCGTTCCGCCCGGGGTGTGGTGGGTATCGCGGCCCGTTGCGTCTGCGGCAACCCGACGGTGGTCGCCACCACGCCGCGCCTGCCGGACGGCACGCCGTTCCCCACGTTCTACTACCTCACGCACCCCGCGGCGACGGCGGCGATGTCGACGCTGGAAGCCACCCAGGTGATGCCCGAGCTCGCCGCACTCATCGCCGAGGACGAGGACATGGCTGCGGCCTATCTCGCAGCCCACGAGGCCTACCTGGCGGATCGTGCCGAGTTCGGCGAGGTCCCCGAGATCGACGGCATCTCCGCGGGTGGCATGCCCACGCGCGTCAAGTGCCTGCACGCCCTGGCCGGGCATGCCCTGGCCGCCGGTCCTGGAGTGAACCCGATCGGCGACGCGGCGCTCGCGCGTTCCTCCTGGTCGCCCGCCGTCTGCCGCTGCGAAGACCCCGGCGCTGCCACCCGCGACGCGGCGGCCTCCACGGCATGACCGTGCGCCGGACGCTGCGCAGCGCTGCCGCCATCGTGGTGGTCGCAGCGTCCGTGCTGCTCA